>CAMTYD010000020.1:0-42726 GCA_947085915.1 uncultured Parcubacteria group bacterium | reverse complement strand
TTATCGCGTCTGGGATACGCCGGATAATAATGCGCCCGCGGCTCACCCGCTCACGTCTGCCTACTAAAGACAAACTTGATTACTTCTGTATGTACATATTAGGCATCTCGGCGTTTTATCACGATAGCGCAGCGGCAATCATCGTGGCCGGTGTCGTACGAGCGGCAGCTGCAGAAGAGCGTTTTTCGCGAAAGAAACATGACAACAGTTTTCCCGCACAGGCAATCGCTTTCTGCCTAAAGGAGGCCGGCATTTCTATCGCAGATGTACACACGATCGCCTACTACGAACGACCACTCAGAAAATTCGAACGCATTCTCGACACGAGCACCCGTACCTACCCTCGCTCCCTCAGGATGTTCGTAAACGCAATGCCCGAGTGGCTTTCCACGAAAATCCGTGTGGAGAAAATAATCCGCGACACTACAGGCTACACCGGCGATGTACTGTTTGTACCTCACCATCTTTCCCATGCAGCAATGGCCTTTTTCCCCTCCCCCTATACTGAAGCGGCGATACTTACGGTCGACGGCGTAGGAGAGTATCAAACGACGGCACTCTGGTACGGAACGGGTAATGAAATACGCCCGATAGCTTCGCTTGATTTCCCGCATTCTCTTGGACTTCTCTATTCGACCATCACAGCCTTTCTCGGCTTTAGAGTAAACGACGAAGAGTACAAGGTTATGGGCCTCGCCGGTTATGGAAATCCGACTCTGCTCAAGTCTTTGTCTCAAACGATAGAAGTGAAAGCTGACGGAAGCTTCAAGCTCAACCTTGCATACTTCGCATTCCGCGAATCGTCTCACATGTGGAGTCGTGCGCTCGAGCGAATCCTCGGTACTCCCCGAACATCCGGCAGTGAGATTACGCAGCACCACAAAGACATCGCAGCAAGCGTTCAGTCGCTCACAGAGGATGTCTACTTCAAGATGCTCAACCACCTTCACTCAAAAACACGGAGTACAAACATATGTATCGGTGGCGGGGTCGCACTGAATGCACGGGCGAACGGGAAAATCTTTGAAGCGACCGCATTCTCTGATGCGTACATTGTCGGAGCCGCGGGAGACGACGGCGCTGCAATTGGGGCTGCGCTCTATGTACATCATAAAAAGGCACCACAGAGAACTCCGCTCCTCACGCTCTCTTTAGGCACTTCATACGATTCGGATGCGATAGAGACGCAGCTTAAAAAAAGCGGCCTGCATTACACGCGATGCGATTCGAAAAATGAGCTCGCGCAGCGTACAGCGAGACTCATTTCGGAAGGAAAGATCGTCGGATGGTACCAAGGCAACATGGAATTCGGCCCACGCGCGCTGGGCAATCGTTCGATACTTGCCGACCCGCGCAGCGCCCGCACCAAGGACGTGATGAACCGCGTGAAGGGCCGTGAAGGTTTTCACCCATTCGCATGCTCTATCCTGGAGGAGCGAGCGGACGAATATTTTGATCTCCCCTCTCGTCGAACCAACTATTCCTTCATGACATTCTGTGTCCGAGTCAAAGAAGGCGCAAAGAATCTCATACCGGCAGTCCTCCACATCGACGATACCTGCCGCATACAAACGGTCTCCTCTATGCACGATCCATATTACTCACTTATCAAAGCATTCGAAGAATTGACACAGATTCCCTGCATTCTCAATACGAGCTTCAACCGCCGCGGCGAACCGATTGTAGAGACCCCGGAGCAAGCAATTGTAGATTTTGCCTCAATGGAAATCGATGCGCTCGCCATCGGCACATTTATTGTCGTGAAATAACCGTACACGGAATGATTCTCTGCTTTTTGAGCGTCTCAAAAAGACTCTGTGCAAATCGAATGTGACCGACCACGCCGGGATGTTCGTCATGCGGAACTTTCTCCTCCGGCTCAAGCATCTTGATGCCCTCATAGATATGTGTGTTCCTCCGGCTCGAAGCGAACGTCGACAGAATCTGACTTTCGTTTTTCGAAAGAGTCGCATAGACAAAAAACAGGATTGTCTTCCGGTAGAAGCCGGAGAGGGTCTGTAATGCAGCATCTCCCCGAGCGTCGAGGTCCTCCGGTCGATACTCTTGTCGAATCTCGTGGTTTAACTGCGCAGCAAAATCTTGACGGGGGTTTACCGCAACTCCGTCGATGATTCGAGCGTCTGAATCATCGCCAGAGACTATCCGATGGGCTAATATTTTTGGCTGCCAAATTTCGCTCACGAGGATAAAATCATCAGGCTTAATAAGCGGAATCACGAGATCGGGGTCGTACTTCATTCCGCGAAGCCGGAGCCGTTCGACCATGTATTCAATATCGTATCCTCCCACCCCCAAGTTTAACACTTCGAATTGCTTTATCCCCGCGCACTGCAAAGATCCGTTCCGCAGTTCCGTATTTAAAATGTCTTCCAGTACTTCTGAGTAGGTATCCTTTGTACTCACATGCATACCAAACGCCCACGAATCACCGAGGGTGATTATCCGGTACGTGTCCTCTGGTTTGTCCACCGCGTAATCAAAACGGTCGTTCAGGTGATCACTGTTGCGAATGTAGATGGGGCGATACGGGAGCCATGAAGGAATGGCGATCGCGCCTTCCAGTGCGAGGTCATAGAAATATTTCAATCTGTCGTTCGGAGTTGTTGTAGAAATGTCACTGCGGCTCATCGGCGTTACCACATATGAGTACCTCTCCTGAACGAATACGAGATAAGCGCTGACCGCTCCAATGATGATGAGCTGGATACTTACGAGGAGTAAGAGCTTTGTCCGAGAATTCATGCCGTGAATTCTACTATGGATGGAGGCCTCCCTCTTTTTCGTTCCCCCCCCCTCTTCCTTCTTGGTATTGTGACAGTGGCATTCTATAATCGCTGTGTCCCGCCCTTAGCTCAGCTGGTTAGAGCACAGAGCTTATACCTCTGGGGTCCTTGGTTCGAATCCAAGAGGGCGGACAAGCGCAATAAACTATGCGGGGCATAGTTTTTGAGACTTGTCCGAGCCGGAGCGCGACGGCGCGAGGCGGGGTCGCGCAATTTTCAGTAGAAAAATATGTGTGACGACTTATCTCAATGACGGGCGTCAGCTATCTTCTTACGGACTTCTGCTTCCGCGCGCACGACGTCCCCTTTATACACTTCGAGCTTGCGTTTGCTTTCGACGGCTCGCTTGCGCAATTCGTCGACTTTCTTCTTTGCGTTTTCGAGAGCTAGCTCGGCGGTCTGTAGGTCACGTTCGTGATGGCGCGCTTCTTCAGCGTGCCACTCGACGGTGCGTTTCATCTGAGCAAGTTGCATCGGATCCATACGCTTAGTATACCCCATGAGATAATTGCCTTCAGATATTGAATGGGTTCGAACCTTTTTATCTCACGGGGTATACCTCGTGAGAATTATCGAATCACCTTCGCGACCGCTTTCGCTACACGCTTATCGAACATATCGGGAACCACTTTATTTACGGTCGGTTTTTTGACGAGCCCCGCTATCGCGTACGCTGCTTTCAATTTCATCTTATCGGTAATTTTGGTGACGCGATTCTCGAGCGCACCACGGAATATCCCGGGAAATGCGAGTGAGTTATTTATCTGATTCGGAAAGTCCGAGCGGCCGGTGCCTATCACAAATGCGCCTCCTTTTTTCGCTTCATCGGGCATTATTTCCGGCGTTGGGTTTGCCATCGCAAAGACTATCGCCTTCTTCGCCATAAGCCTGATGTCTTCAGCCTTGACGGTATTTGGACCTGAGACGCCGAGCAACACATCGGCGCCTTCGAGCGCATCCTGCAGATTACCCTTCACGCCCTTTGTATTAAATTTTGAGAGCTCGCGCTTGTGGGGTTCTGGACGATTTGCATCAACGATACCTTTGCTGTCGAGCACTACGATGTTTTTTGCACCCGCCACATGGAGTAGCTTTGCAGTAGCCGTCCCTGCAGCACCTGCACCCAGCACCACCACCTTCGCATCCGACATTTTCTTGCCGACAACCTTGAGCGCGTTGATGATTCCGGCCAATACGACAACCGCAGTTCCATGCTGGTCGTCATGCATGACGGGAATGTCGAGCGCTTCGATTATGCGCTTTTCTATATCAAAACATTTCGGTGCATTGATGTCTTCAAGGTTGATACCGCCAAATGCGGGTGCGACCGCAAGCACTGTCCGTACTATTTCGTCGGGGTCTTGTGTATCGAGCACGAGCGGCACCGCATCCACATCTGCGAATGTTTTGAAAAGTGCACACTTCCCTTCCATCACGGGCAAGGCACCCAATGCCCCGATGTTACCGAGCCCTAGGACAGCTGAACCGTCTGAAATAACGGCAACCATGCGGCCTTTCATCGTATAGTCACGCGCTTCTTTTGGATGCTTGGCTACGTAGGAGGAAACGGCGGCGACGCCCGGGGTGTAGACAAGAGAGAGGTCGGCGCGATTGCGTACGGGCGCCGCAGGCATGATACGAATCTTCCCGCCAAGCTTTTTGTGAAGCGCCAAAGCCTGTTTGGATACATCTTTTTTGGTGCTCATTCCGTCAGTGTATACCCCATGAGATAGAGGTGCCAAGTCCCCAGCGAAAAAGAGATTTTTGTATCTCACGGGGTATACTTCCCGCATGAGCAACACAATCACCATCAAAAGACCCTTCGACTCCCATGTACACCTCAGACGCGGAGCCGTATTGCGGGCTGTAGCGCCCATAACAGCTGAGCGATTCGCGGGTGCAATCATCATGCCGAATACAGAGCCGCCCATCGACACGGTAGAGCTCGCCTCCGAGTACAAAAAAGAAATCCTCGGGGCGCTACCCCGAGGTATGTCTTTCGAACCACTGCTTACATTTTATCTTACAAAAAACCTCACACCTGATGAAATTGAGAAGGGGTTTTCTGGGGATAAAGAAAATAAAATCTATGCGGTCAAATCATATCCCTATGGAGCAACGACAAATTCGCAGTGGGGCTATCGTTCAATCCTTGAAGCGGCAGATGTTCTGAAAAAAATGGAGGAAGTCGGTATGCCACTTCTCCTGCACGGCGAAGTGCATCTCAATGATGCGGGTGAAGAAGAAGACCCGTACGACGGCGAGCGACTTTTTATAACAGACGTCCTCCCCCGCCTCCTCGATGCGTATCCGCGATTAAAAGTGTCTCTCGAGCACATGTCGAGCGCTTCTGCCGTCGATTTTATGGAGAAAAACGGAAAAGAGGGTCAGCTCGTCGCGACCATCACCCCGACGCACCTTCTCTATGACAGACGCCAAGCATTTTCGGGCGGCTATCGCCCACTCATCCACATGAAGCCGCTCGTAAAGACCAGTGCCGACCGCGAGCGCGTGCGCGACATTGCAAAAAAAGGTCTTCCTTTCATCTCGGCAGGCACCGATTCGGCACCGCATCCGGAAGGGAAAAAATTCTCCTCGTGTTGCGCTTTCGGCACCTTCACCTCCCCTGTCGCAATCGAAGTGTATGCACAAATATTCGACGAACTCGGTTGCCTCGATAAATTGGAGAATTTTCTTTCGGTGAACGGCCCCCGCTTCTACGGCGTCGAACCGAGCAAGGAAACGATAACCCTCATCAAAAAAGATTGGCAGACGACCGAGCCTGTCGTAACCGACGAAGGCGTCAACATTTGGCCTATTTGTAACACCGTGCACGGCCTCGGCAACGAGACCATTCACTGGCAAATCCAAAAGTAGATTAAGCTAAAGGTGCGTGTTCGATATCCTCTTTCTTCTTTGGCGTAATGCCGTGCACGATGAGAATCGTTTCAAATTCAGCGCGTTCGAGGGTTTCTACTTCTACAAGCTTTTGTGCAATCGCATCGAGCGCATCACGGTGTTTGATGAGGACGTTTTCAGCCTTCTTGTGTGCAGCCAAAATAATTTTCTTCACCTCCGCATCAATCTCCGCGATGACCTCCTGGGAAGTCTGGTCGTTCTCTACTCCTTCCCCAAAGATGGCGCGCTGGGCGGATGCCGCAAAAGCGATAGGACCCATTTTGTCGGACATACCGTAGCGGACGACCATATTGCGCGCCAGCGCGGTTAGGACCTGTAGATCATTTGAGGCACCCGTCGTTACATCGTCGAATATCATTTTCTCTGCGACGAAGCCGCCGAGGGAAACTGCGATATCATCCAAAAACTCTTTGCGCGATTGCATCTTGCGGTCTTCGAGTGGAAGCTTCAGCGTGTAGCCCGCAGCGCGACCGCGCGAGATGATGGATATTTTGTGTACCGGGTCGGCGTACGGCAAGACAGACGCGACGAGTGCGTGCCCTGCTTCGTGGTAAGCAGTGATTTCTTTTTCTTTTTTGTTGAGCACATGCGAGCGGCGTTCCGGCCCGAGCATCACTTTCTCTATTGAGCGGATGAGGTCGTACTGGGTGATTTCTTTTCTATCTTCACGTGCAGCAAGAATCGCTCCTTCGTTCATCAAGCTCGCAAGGTCAGCACCTGAGAATCCTGGTGTACGCTCAGCAATCACGACAAGCTTCACATCAGCACCCAAAGGCTTGGAGCGTGCATGGACTTTGAGAATCTCTTCGCGGTCTTTGCGGTCAGGGAGGTCTATCATGACGCGTCTGTCGAAACGGCCCGGGCGTAAGAGCGCTGGATCCAAAACATCGGGTCTGTTGGATGCGGCCATCACGATCACCTTTTCATTCGGCTCGAAGCCGTCCATCTCCACAAGTATCTGGTTGAGTGTCTGCTCACGCTCGTCGTTGCCGCCACCCACTCCCGTGCCACGCACGCGCCCGACCGCATCAATCTCGTCTATGAAGATAATGGATGGGGAAGCCTTTTTCGCGGTGAGGAACAAATCGCGCACACGCGATGCGCCGACGCCCACAAACATCTCGACGAATTCAGAACCTGATATCGAGAAGAAGGGTACGCCCGCTTCACCCGCAACCGCACGCGCAAGCAGTGTCTTTCCGGTACCCGGTGCACCCATCAGAAGCACCCCCTTTGGAATGCGTGCACCTATCTGAATGAATTTCTTTGGATTCTTGAGGAAGTCCACTATCTCGAGCAATTCGCTCTTTGCTTCTTTTGCTCCTGCGACATCTTTGAATGTAACTTTCTGCACTTCGTCTTCAGGATTTACGAGTCGTGCCATCGATTTCCCAAACGAGAACGCTTGCATACCCCCACCTCCGCGCATTTGTCGTGAGAGATACCAAATGACGCCGAAGAGAAAGATGACGGGCACCAAAATCGGCAACAGCGTCAGCGCCCAGAAGCGCACTCCCCCTTCGTCTTTTATTTCTATTTTCACCGCCGCCATTTTTTCGGGCGTAAGACCGTAATCAGAAAGCGTCTGCGTGAGAGAACTCTCGGTTTCTTTGCGGGAGGTCTTGGTCGTCGTATCTACGTAGGTTGCTGTTATTTTGTCACCAGCGACATCGAGCGACGTAATCGTGCCCGCGGTAATATCCTGCGCTATTTGTGAAAGAGGCACGACCTCGTCCGGAGTAGAAATGTATTGGCGTACAAAAGAATATCCGACTGAGAGCAGGAGGAAGACGGCGAACGCGGCAGAGAGCTGCATCCAGATGGAAGGACCGCCAGTGGGTTTTGGCTTCTCGCCTCCCTCTCGTGGTTTGCGCACTACCGGTTTTTCTGGAGTTGCCATAGCTGGGCATTATACATAAGTAGAGCGGCGAATGAAAGAATGCGGTCACGGTGTATAGTGTTCGCATGGCAGTGGTAGAAAATAAACGCGTCGGATTTGACTACACGATACTCGAAGAAATCGAGGCGGGTTTGGAATTGCTCGGCTTCGAAGTGAAGTCGCTTCGCGCTGGTCATGGCTCGCTCAAAGGCGCGCGCGTCGTGGCGCGCGGGGGCGAAGCCTACCTCGTGGGCGCGACGATACCCGCGTGGCAGCCCGCCAACGCTCCGAAAGCATACGACCCCGAACGAACGCGCCGGTTGCTCCTTTCCCGAAAACAAATCGCACATGTATCCTCGGCAGAGGGCGAGAAAGGGTTGACAATAGTGCCACTTAAGGTGTATAATAAAGGACGAAATCTGAAACTCTCGATAGGAATTGCGCGCGGTAAGAAAAAGGAAGATAAGCGTCATAGTATTAAGAACCGCGACGAGAAACGCCACATCGAAAGGACTTTGAAAAATAAATAGCTGTGGTCAGTCCATCGCCATCTCTCATCTTTTTTAAGATGGGAGATGGGGGGTGACTGGCTTCGACAGGAAATTCAGTGTGCTTGTGTGCGAGGCGGAAGTGAATGTCCTTCCATAAAAACATTCAAAACCTAAGTGCAAATAAAACAGCACGTGGAGAGCTTTCACCTATTCAGATGAAAGACCTTCAGTTCGCTTACGCAATAGCCTAAGCGACCACGCTCCTCTTCTACATCCGATACAAGAGATGGCGTGTCATAAAATTCGGGTCCGAACCTTATCTCACTCCGGGTAAGGAACTAAAGAAAGAGAGTCCGGTACAACGCGATCTCGAGTATTCCCTACTCGTTGTACTCAAACAAAAAAGAATACTCTAAGCCTTGTAGAATCATCTGCATACCATTTTCTGGACCCGGGTTCGATTCCCGGCACTTCCACAAAACAACAAAGAGCGCCGCAAGGCGCTTTTTGTTTTCTTACACTTCTCCTAAGCTCGGAATGCCCAATCGGCGGCGCGCGGTCTCGCCCTTAAAGAGTTCCCGCGTCCGCGCCGGCTTCTCGCCGCGCTCTCCCAGATGCGCCCCGGATTTCATTGCCTCAAAGCTTGAGCCAAGAAAAACCGCATGCTTACCGTACCGCAGGGATATAGCGTCCACACTCTCGAATACCTTTTTCAATCCTTCCGACTTCAGCACAGACCCAAAGATGTCCAGCTGTGCGGAACCCGCATCACCTAAGCTCATGAGGGTAATCCCGGTCGCGCGATACTCCGTACCCTTTTTGAATACATCGGGAAAATATTCCGAGACAACTTTCAGAATGTCTTGCGGCACGCACGTGGCCGAAGAAAGCTTTATCTCATAGCCGTGATAGCGGAAATCCTGTGTCTTGAGAAAAAAGGAAATATCTTTTGTAGCGAGATTCCACCGGCGCGCCTTAATGCAGGCATTCTCGACATTTTTGGAGAGCTGCGAGAACACGACGCGCATATCCCGCGATGGTGTGAAGGTCTTGGTCTTTTGTATTGATTGGTAGCTTTTCCGGCCGGCACTATCCAGCTCGCTCATCACCGTGCCATTGAGCTCTTTCCACAATTCAACATACGGTTTCGACGTCGTGGCCCGTATCCACGCCTCGTCTTTCTTCGCGAAATCGTATGCAGTCTGTATTCCAAATTTGTTGAGGTAAGCGGCGGTATTGGGCCCGATGCCCCAAATCTTCCCTATGGGTGTTTGCTTCAAAAATGCGCCCGCGTCGCGTAGCGGGATAATAGTGAGCCCCGAAGGCTTGTTCCATTTTGAACCTATCTTCGCTAAGACCTTGGTACACGAAAGACCCATCGAAAATGTCATGCCGAGCTCGCGCTCGAGGTCACGCTTGATAGATGCGGCAATCTTTGGATACGGCATGTGATGCAGACGACGCAGACCCGTGAGGTCGGCAAAGCACTCATCGATAGAATATTCCTCGACGGCCGGCGTGTATCTACGCACTATTTCATACATGCGGTTGGAGAAGATACTGTATGTCTCATAGTCCGACGGCAAAATAATAACCTCGGGAAATTTTTTCTTTATTTCGTGGAGCGGCATCGCGCGGCGCACTCCGAGAGCCCGCGCCTCGTATGTCATAGAGGAAACGATGCCGCGTTCTTTACCTGTGATAACGGGCTTTCCCCGCAGCGAGGGATTCTTGGCTACTTCGCACGACGCAAAAAACGAATCGCCATCCGTATGCAAAATGGCGCGCGGAAAACTCTGCTGCGCGCCCCATGCCATACTTAATATTTACGGACGACCGCGGTTACGACCGCTTCAATAGAAAAAGATTCCTTTGGATAAATCGGCTTGTATTTCTTGTTGGCCGGCTCCAGATAGTACTTGTCTCCCGACTTGCGCAAATATTTCATAGTAAATTCGCTGTCCACATTTGCGATTACTATTTGCCCCAGCTTGTACGAGCTCTTTCGTTCAACGATGACCATGTCCCCCGGCTGGATACCGGCATCTATCATCGAGTCACCTTTGACCTTGAGGATGTAGCTCGACTCCTTGTTGGGCGTAAGGTACTCGTCGAAATCTATAACATCAAGTAGCTCTTCCTCGGCTGCCGAAGGAAATCCCGCCTCGACCAAACCAAGGAGTCGAATACCCGCTCCGAGCGATGCCGGGGATAATCTGCCTCTTTCGTCCTTTCGGACCACACCGTCCTCGATAAGTTTACCGATAAATTTGAACACAGCGTTCTTGGATCTAAAACCCGTGAGTGCCATGATCTCTTTGTAGCCGGGCATACGCCGATGTGTCTCATAAAACGCGACCAGTTTCTTTTTATATTCCTCATACATTACCCTCAGTGTAGTGAACTATAGTTCACCAGTCAAGACGTGCCTGTGGATAGCCCTGGACTGGGGGCGTCCCCTCTTGTCTCCGACTCAAACGCCGCCCTCTCGGGCGGCTTTTGAGTTACCGAAAAATGAATTACATTCCTATGCCCACGACTACCGAGGCGGTACCGTCACCTACATCGGTGATGTACGCGCCAAACGTGCGTGCATCTTTGGACGCCGAGACAACCGTAGCACCGCCCATGTTTGCCGTTGCCTGAACAGTCCAACCAGCAGAGCTGAGCTGCTGCTTGTAATGGTCAGCGACACTTTGTGCAGAGGCGCGCACGGTGTAGGAAACCGCTGAGCCCGTCTGACCGGTCTGCGGATTTGATGTGCCTGAGTAGACAATCGTGGCACCTGCAAAATTCTGCGGTGCGTCCGACGGCCAATTGGCCGGCATACTCGCGGCTGTGCCTACCGTCACGCTGCCTTGATCATTGGTATATGTTGTCGAACCATCCATGTTGCGATCGACATCTGTGCCTGTCGCAGCGCCCATCATAGAACCTGCGCCGCGCATCAGGAACCAACCGATAAGCGCCAAGACGATAACGCCGCCGATAATGTAGTACATCTTATTTCCGCCCGATGTAGAGGGCGTATTTCCTTCTGGCATACAATAGTATTAGTTATGGATAACACCTCCAGTGTCCCATACCGCTCATGAAGGGCAAGTTCCCGATTTGTCCACGCGAAGCGTGGTTACAAATCGCAATCCCCTGGGGGGACAGAACAATCCTTATTTCACGCGCTGGAACCACACCTTCTGCTGTCCTGCCGCATACGGAGCGACTTGGTAACTATTGAAGATGAACGTGACTTTTTCTTTGGTCACGAGAAAGGTGCTGTAATTTTGTACCGTGGGATCCGCTCCTTCGGGCGCAATGATGTTTCCCCCGAGCGTTGCTTTCAATTCCTTTAAAGACTGCTCAGCGACTTGCGGCAGTGTCTTCCCGATCATCCAAAGCGCGTCATCAAGCAAAATCTCTCTCCCCGTATTTCTATCGACATTTACTCCGATGATGACCGTATTCGGATGCGCGCCACCTGTGTATTCAGAGATGATGAGCGAAACGCTCACAATGTCAGATCCTACGTACACGGAATCAAACGAGCCGGTGAACTCGTTCTGCGTCACCGCAGAACCGGCCGGATTCGCCGGATATTCCTTGAACGCCGTAATGGCTTTATCTACAACTGCTTTTATGTATGCATCCACGGCAGAAATACCGAATTGCGGATAGCGCGCTTCAATCTTGTAGACGGAGGTCTCCTCATAGACCGACTCGACTTTCATCTCTGTCTCTAAGCTTGTGCCGGTTGTTGTCGCGGCGGTTGGCTCTCCCGACGACAGAGGGCCTCTCGGTACAAACGAATAAATTGCATACGCAAGGCCGGAGAGAACGACGAGGGCGAGTAAGTACCCAATGATGCGATTCATATGATTTTGCGAAATTATGCCGCGTACCCGATTCAGCAGAATCGTGTCCCGTACTGACGATTAAAACGGGACTTTACGCAGCTATTCAGTATACCCCGTGAGATAAAAAGTCATAATTTGATGCAAATTATAGAGAAATCGTTATCTCATGGGGTATACCAGCCGCACAGAAGCAAAAAACCGTCCCGCGGGCGGCGGGACGGTTTTTGAGTTTCAACAAGAAATTACTGTTTAGATATCCCGACGGTTACGTTGAGCACGCCTGGGCGTGTCTCCAAAATTGTCACCGTAACTCGACGTGTATCCTTGGTCGCAGCGAGCTGCACCGAGCCCAGCACGTTGCCTTGTCCGCGGAACGTCCATCCCTGTTTCGTGAACTGGGATTTGAAGAACGTCACGGCACTTGCGGGCGTGCCGGAGACGGTATAGATGACCATGGGGCCAACGATTTTCGTCTCAGGATCTACTGCGCCGGAGTACGTAATCTTCGCGCCCGATTGAAGCGCCGGAGCATCCGCTGGCCAGCCTGCGGGCAACTTACCTGCACCTGTACCTGAGGTCGTTCCACCCGCTGTGTCATTCGTCGTGGTTGCGGTCGAGGTCGCCTGCGTATCGGTGTTCCCGTTCGTCGAGGCAGTGCGGTTCATAAGAGCCCATCCGACAAGGAGGATAATCGCAACAGCGCCGATAGCGTACCAAATCTTTTTTGAACTTGATGTCATGATAAATAATTAGATTAATAACTAGACAGATTTTAACACCCTCATGAAGAAAAGACGTGGCAGCAGTGTATTACTTACTGACTTTCATGAGAACTCTTTTAGCTTCGACCATACGGTGCATAAAGGTACGCAATCCACATGAAGACAGGATGAACCGACTCCCACGTATAATACGCGAGTGAAAAAGTTGCTTGTTTTTGGGATTCCAATCCTGATAGCGATTATCGGCTTACTTCTCGAGCCGCAGACAAAAAATGATACCTCCTCATCTCCACCCATCGATGTAGCGGTACGGGTGAGCGAGCAGACTCCTCTACCTCCCCTTCCGAAGGATACGTACCCCGTCGTCAAAGTCGTCGACGGAGATACAGTCGCAGTCCTGATGAACGGAAAGCCGGTGACACTGAGACTCATCGGGCTCGACACACCGGAGACCGTGGACCCACGCAAACCAGTGCAATGTTTCGGCAAGGCCGCGTCGGACAAAGCGAAGGAGCTACTCACAGGCAAGACAGTGCGTCTTGAGTTTGATGCGTCGCAAGGCACGCTCGATAAGTACGGGCGGACACTCGCCTACGTATACCTCCCGGACGGGACACTTTTCAACGAATACATGATTTTTACGGGATACGCCCATGAGTACACGTACAATCTTCCCTACAAATATCAAGATAGATTCAAAGCGGCCGAGAAAAAAGCGCGCGAGGAAAAAAAAGGATTGTGGGCAGACGATACATGTGCCGGAGATACAAAAAAGCCTGCGGCATCATGAAGGGTGCGTCCACAGGACGACTGCCGGCACGACACGTAGCCCTGTATACTAGCAAGTATGTCGATTAGAGAGCGCGCGGTTGTAGTACTTTTTCTTGCGTGCGGAATCATTTTTGTAAGCTTTCTCGGAATTCCCCGCGTCTTCGCGGTCGAATGCCCGAGCGGCATGCACCCCGCAGCGCCCAACGAAGTTCCAGGTGTCGCCGCTGGTACGTGTACTCCCGACGGAAAAGATGGGACTGTTTTGAATGGCGGATGCGACACGAATCCCTATCCCTTCCTAGAACAGCGTCATAACGGCGATAAATCCAACAGCTTCATTACCCCACGACAGGGTGCGGGCGGCGAATTTTCGAACGGTATGAACCCCTCTCTGGCCTGTCGACTAAAGAAATTCATGGAGTTCGCGGAAACACGTGGGTGCCCGCTAAAAATCAACAGTGCAATGCGTCCTCTACAAAAATGTAACCCGAGCGGTGGTGCATGCGCTCCTCAAGGCCGATCTTGCCATCAATACGGACTCGCCGTTGATGTGGCAGGAAGTCCCTCGTGTCTTGCCTGGGTTCTCCAAGTGCTGGGCAGACAGAACGCAAACTCTCCTTTTGGTATACATTCTGCATACTCCGAGCACGAAGGATATCGTCACCTGCAGTGCGTTGAGAATCTGCAAGCTGCCTGCAGCCGTCAGACAAAAGGCTGTGATGGCAAGGTAAACATAAATCCAGATACATCGGGCATACCAAATCCGAGCACATCACCCTCATCCCAGCTTTCAGACGCAATCCGGCAGGCAATGGGTCAACAACCGCAACAGCCTCCGCAGCAACCGCCACCCCCTCCGCCACCCCCTCAGCAATCAACCCCGACTGCCCAACCCACGAACACTTCTGTACCATCCCAGCCAACCCCCGTCTCGGATTTACTCAACACGAATACCAACACCAATACAAATACGAATACCAAATCGACTACGACGAAAAAGGCCACATCGAGTATCGACCTCATTGAGGAGTTCCTCGACGAGCCGACAAGCGACTCGATCGATATCGGAACCGCAGTTGATATTGACCTCAATCCCGATACCAGTGACGCAACATCACTGGATGGCAAGAGACCGACCTCAACAAGAGCAACGGGCACACTAGCTGTCTACCAAGGCCTGAACGTCCCGCAGACCTTTACTTCGAATGACCTCGCAAACAATCCGGGCTCTGGCTTCACAGGAGCAGACAACACCTTCACCATGAGATTGCTCGACACGATGAAGCGCGCCCTGCTTCTCGCGCTTAGCTACCTGAAGCCTTTTGGGGGGTATACGCCTGCACAAAATTACATTGAGTAATTTCGCATTGAGAAATGACACGCGGGATGCTATAGTGCACGCGACAAATGGGATTCACCAAATACACATCGCAGGCTGAAAAAGAGCGCGCGCGTATGAACGAAGGCATACGGGCGCCTGAGGTACGTGTCATTGGACCGGATGCCGAAAATTTCGGTGTGCTCCCTATCCGCGAGGCGATAGCCAAAGCCCAAGAACTCGGACTCGACCTTATCGAAATCTCCCCCAATGCGCAGCCACCCGTATGTAAAATAACGGATTACGGAAAATTCAAATACGAACAAAAGAAAAAGGACAAGGAGATAAAATCCAAAGCTCACGTGACCGAGACCAAAATAACGCAGGTCAAAATCGGTACTTCGGAGCGCGACATGCAAATAAAAGCCGGCAAGGCAGCCGAGTGGCTCAAAGAGGGTCATCGCGTAAAGGTGGATCTCTTTCTCTGGGGTCGCTACAAATACATGGAATTCGAATTCCTCAAGGAGCGTCTCGAGCGCTTCCTCGCAGTCATTCCCGAGGGCTACAAGGTAGCCGAACCTATCCAAAAAGGCCCAAAAGGCCTCTCCATCACCCTTGAGAGAGATCCTTCGAAGAAACCCCAGACACCGAAACCGCCCAAAGCGGCAGCCCCTCCCGCTGCAGAGACAGAGGCTTAGGATTTGCGTTTTGCCTGATTTCAGGCATACTATCCCCACCGCGCAAGAGCGCGGTTATTATTGTCTAGCGGAGTGAGAGAAATGAGAAGGCTTGCCTTCACATTTCCGAGCGAGCGACGACAAAAAGCCACAGCTTATATGAAAACAAACAAGTCTTACACAAAACGCCTCCGTGTCACCAAGAAGGGCAAGATAATTGCCCGCGCACCGGGGCAGAACCACTTCAACGCGAAGGAAAGCGGCATAAAACAGATGCGCCGTGGCCGTGCTGTTGCCTTCCACATGACGATGGACAACACCGCTAAAAGCCGCTACCTGAGTCATTAAACGAGTAACACTACGATATGGTACGAGTAAAACGAGGAGTCACGAAGTTGAAGCGCCGCCGAAACGTCTTGGCACAGACCAAGGGCTATCGCTTCAACCGCTCCACCAAAGAGCGCACAGCGAAGGAAGCAATACAACACGCGGGTACTCACGCATTCCGCCACCGCCGCACAAAGAAGCGCGAATACCGTAATCTCTGGACACTCCGCATTAACGCTGCGGTACGACCGCTTGGATTCTCATACTCGAAATTCATCGACACTCTCAAGAAGGCCGACATCAAGCTCGACCGCAAAGTACTCTCTGAACTCGCAAAAGACCACCCGGAGGTGTTCACTCGCCTTACCTCCTCACTCAAATCCTAAGCACACGGCAAGGGTTTTGCCGTGTCTCGCAGGCCGACGGGCCGAGAGGCAGCGCTGCCGCAGCAGCGGCAGATAGCGACGGCAAAATCTTTGCTGTGGGCTATAGGATCACCTCCTCCTGCCTCGTCGCCGGACCTCTATTGTCGTGATTGTTGTAGACGAGCATCGTCTTTTCTTTGTCTTTTTTCACCATTTCAATCAAGCGCTCAACCATGGCCTTGGGGTCTGAGTCGAAGATAATTTTGGCATTCGGACGATGTGCAGCCTCAATCACACGTCTGAGAATTTCATCCGTCTCCCACGAGCCTTCCAAGATACCGATAGGGCGTCTATCTTCGAAAGCGACCGCAAACTCATTCAAGGTACCGACGCGTCCGCATCCTATTATCATGGCGTCAGATGAGCGCACGAAGAGCAAATCGCGACCCGCATAGCCGAAACCGGTATACACGACCACATCCATAAAATCGAGGGGTAGCTTGTAAGTCTCCACGTGCTCGCGTTCATTGGCCGCAGGTGAAAATCCGATAGAAAACCCGCATTCGTCCTTGGCGCCCATCGCGGAATACATTGGGAATCCAGTGGTAGCACCCGTGGTGATGATACCGCCCTGTTTCGCTATCTCACGTCCAACTTCTTTGGCTTTTTCGTATGCATCAAGCCCGCATGCCCCTGTCTCTGCAGCACCGGAGACCCCTATTTTCACGACACCATAGCCATCAGGCAACCGGCAAAAATTCAGCGGCACGGCGGTGTGGTTGGGATGGAGATTCCTTTTTGCCATTGAATAAAATTATATCATCCCATTACCAATTTATTTCAAATATCTGCCCTGCTTCGGGCACAACCGCGTCAACCCCAAGAAAATCTCTTATACGTTGCGCAAGGAATCCGGAAGCTCGCGGCTCCCCCATCGCGACAAAGACACGCTCCGCCTTCTCGCCTGTATTCTCGACGAAGGTGAGCAATTGTTCGCGGTCGGCATGTCCGGAATATCCGGAAAGCGTCTCGCGCGAGGCATGAATGCGGATGTGTTCACCGTCTATCTGGACACGCTTCTCTCCATCTTGAATACGCCTGCCGAGAGAGCCCGGCACTTGGTACCCAACGAATAGAATGGTTGCATGCTTATCGCCTAAATAGTATTTTTCGTGTGCGCGGATGCGCCCCCCATGAGACATGCCTGCACCCGCAATGATGACCTTCGGGCTCGGTGCCGCATGAATTGCTCGGGATTCAGTGACATCCCGGGTCAGCTTCAAGCTCTGGAACGAAAAAGGATCACTATCCCCTGAAAAATGCTTCTGGGCAGCAGGATTGAGTAGATGCTTGTACGTGCGGAATATCTCCGTCGCCTTGATAGCAAGCGGCGAATCAAGATACACCGGTATAGACGCGAGCTTCCCCTCTTCCATCATTACATTGAGCTCAAAGAGTAGGAGCTGTGTGCGCTCGAGAGAGAAAGACGGGATAAGCAACACCCCCTTGTGCGCCCGTACCTTTTCTACACAGAGGCGCAGCTGTTCGCGACGTTCTTCACGCCCTTCGTGAGCCCGGTCTCCGTACACACTCTCCATGACAATATAGTTCGCGCCCTCGGGAAATTCGGTGTCGTTGAGAAGTGGCTCGGGCGAATTGCCGAGGTCACCGGTAAAAATAATTGAGCGCCTCGGCTCGCCGAAGCCTTGGCGAAGGCGGCTCATCTTTACGATACTTGAACCTACGATATGCCCCGCATCAAATAATTCTATAGTCACCTCCCCGACCGCCTGCCCGGCCAGGGAAAACGGTGCATGGTACTCATGACCTTCCCACAGCGAGAGCGCCTTTTCGACATCACCCGCTTCATACAACACTTCGCACCCATGCTTGAGTGCATCTTCCTGCATCACGCGGACCGCATCGGCAAACATGAGAGCCGCAAGATCATACGTTGCGCCCGTCGAGTGAATAGAGCCACGGAAGCCATCGCGTACGAGCCGCGGGATGCGCCCGATGTGGTCTGCATGCGCGTGCGTCACGATAAGTGCGTCTACCGTGCTTACTTCGTACGGAAAAGGGGCACTATTCACCACATCACAGACCATTTCTCTCTGAAGAATGCCGCAATCAATCAATATTTTTTGTGTACCCGTATCGAGGAGAAAATTTGCACCCGTCACCGTTCCCGCACCCCCATGGAAAGCTATCGTCGATGACATTGAGCGATTCTAGCACCTCAACCCCGCCGTTGGCGGGGCTTGGAGGCAAAACAATGTCTTCCCAGAAACACAAAACACCTCAACCAGATAGCGGTGAGATGTTGCTGTGGGGCGGCAAGTACGGTGAGCCTGGTATTGGAGCCAGGTGGGAGTCCTCAGCGTCTACGCCAAGGCGCAGAGCGATATCGGATTACCCTTATTCGCACCAGCAGGTTTTCGTACCTAACCGCTAAAAACAAGTATACACCCGTGAAAATGAGGTGTATGTGAATATCTTTATGCAACGCTATTCCAAGATTCCGTCAAGGTTTACGTCGTAGAGAATCTGCTCCCCCACGAGGCGATATCCGGTCATCTCAGCTTCGGTAAACCAAATAGCGATTTCGCGTTTTCCTTCCTCCGCTGATTCTGAGCAGTGAATGAGATTGCGTACTGCACGGTCATCAACTGCGGCGATATTGTATGAGTCGATGGTGAGGTCTCCACGAATGGTGCCGACGTCGGAAGTCGCAGGCTCGGTGGTACCGGTAATTTTGACGACAACAGCGGCCGCTTGATTACCTTCCCACACCATTTGAATGACGGGTCCGCTCGTCATAAATTTTACGAGCTGTCCGATGATGTCTTTTCCGTATTCAATCGCCTCTTTGGTGACCGGCAGATTGTTGGCTTTTTTGTCTTCCATTATTTTGGTACCTTTTTTGAGGAACCACACATCGTCCTTACCGTAGTGTTCCCATAATTTTTTCTCGTCGGCGAGGCAAAGCTTTAAACCTACGAGCTTGAGGCCCGTGCGCTCGTAGCGCTTGATTACTTCTCCCACCAAGCCACGCTGCACGCCGTCAGGCTTAACCATGACAAATGTCCGCTCTTTTTTAGGATGTTCCATAAGCGACAATGTATCACGTTTCCCACTCAAGCGGAATTATTGGTAGAGCGATGCGGGGTCGGGCAAATCGAGCGGATTTGGTGCCGGTTTTTTGCCGTACGCTGCGTCGAATTTGCGGCGGGTTTCGGCTTCCACCTCTTCTCTATCTTTGCCATATGTCATGTACGAGAGCTGTTTGACCGCATCCACATGGGAATAATCAAATTTCGGCAGCTCCTGTGTTTCTATCGTAAATGGCCGTGCCGGTACACCGTTGACGAGGAGGGCTAAGACCGCGTTTCTGTTCGGTAAATTTTCCAAGTCGCGCTGCTGGAACGTCGGAGCGAATTGCTTCTCGAGGAATTCCGCGTCTTGAGTACCGATGCGGAATGCCGCCTTGGTGCCCACGTTGCCGATGACCGCATCGCGGATGTCCTCTTCGAGCTGCGCGATGAATTGGTGCGCGATGGTGAGCGAGAGCTTGTATTTACGTGCTTCGGAGAGAATGGTCGCGATGGAGGGCGTCGCGAAGTTCTGGAATTCGTCGATGTACATATAGAAGACCGGCAAATCGCCGCGCGTATCCACGCGGGAAAATGCGGCTTGGAGGAATTTAGATACGAGGATGAGACCCAGGAGTGATGTGTTGCGGTCACCGAGTCTGCCCTTCGAGAGATTGGCGAGGAAAATCTTCTTGCCGTCCATTATTTCTCGGAAATTAAATGCGGACTTTTCCTGAGAAACGATAGGGCGCATGATGTCGTTGGTGAGGAACACATCGAATTTTGACGTGATGTAGGGCGCTACGTTCTCGAGTGACGGGTCACCCTGCGCTTGCTCAGCGATTTTGCGCCAGAATTGCACGATGATGGGATTGTTGCACTTCGAGAGTTTTAGATTGCGGAATGCGGTATCGGCAAAGACGCGCGGGATCTCAACGAACGTAGAGCCTGAGTCGGGATCTTCGACAACGAGCTGTACGGCGTTGCGATAGTACTGTTCGAACATCGGACCGAAGGCTTCGGGGACATCCGCGTACAGCTTGCGGAAGATGCCATACACTTCGTCCACGACGAATGTCTTCATCTCCGGCTTCGTGCGGTCGTACTCAAGCATGTTGAGACCCATCGGGCGCGCTGTGTACGCGGGGTCGAAGTAAATGACATCTTTCATACGCTCGGGCGGAATCGCAGCGAGCACGTCTTCTATGTCGTTGCCGTGCGGGTCTATAAATGCGACTCCTTCCCCGTTGCGGATGTCTTGAATGATCATGTTCTTAAGGAAGCCGGTCTTTCCGGTACCCGTCTGCCCGATGACGTACGCATGGCGGAGGCGGTCCGATGGTCCAAATCTGACCGGTGTTTCATCGGCACCGTAGTGGTTGATACCGACGACGATGCCGTCCTGGGGTGTTTCGACCGGAGCGGGAGCCTGCTTTGCGAAACTGCGCTTCAACTCTCGCGAAGTCGTCACACGCTCAGCGGTGAAGTGGAAAATCGAAGTGACTTCGGCGAGCGAGAGCGGCATGGATATAGAGTGGTCAAATTCCCGATAGGTAAAACTGCGGATAAACTCTGTCAGTCCCCAGCTCCCGACGTGTTTGAAGACCAGCTGATTGCCTTTCGAGTCATCGTATTGATTGAAGGGAGATTCGAGATTTTTGAGCAATTCTTCGGCACGCTCTTTTGTGGGTGCAGAAGTGACCAGACGGATTGAGACGGGTGAAATGCGGCTCTTAATCTTCTTCGTAATCTCCTCAGTCATGACTTGGTCGGATGTTTTTCTGAACTGGCTCTCCAGTTCTTTTTTGTGTGCCTCCGGCATGAATACCTGCTTGGCCATCGCGTAGACCGCCTCCCCTATTTCAGTCTCAGGGATTTTGATTGCCTTGCGGAAATTCTTTCCCTTCTCAAGCTGGCGCAAAATCTTTTTGTAGTGGTGATTGTAGCGGTCACCTTCGGTCGAGACGGTTATCTGTAGTGCGGCACCCTCCCCATGTTTCGCAAGCTTCGCAAAAGCAGCTAAGAGAACGTTCATCGGGTCGTGTTCAAACAACTCCGGAGTCTTCAACGGCAGGCAGGGGTGGTCAGCGAGGGTTGCGTACGCGGCCGCATGATGCCCCTCAACATTAAAGATGTTGTAGTCTCCGCGAGATTCCGACAGGCGCGCATTTGGAAATACTGATGAAATCAGACGCTCGGCAAGTATCTTTTTCGCACGCGGTACCCCCAAGTACAGAAACGCTTCCTCAGTCCCTTCTTGTACGGCAATCTCGAGCGAGAAGCCTTCATGTTTGTCTACGAGCGAGGTAAGACCCGCGTAGAGCTGCTCAGAAGATGAGAGCAATTGCTCCAATTTATGTTGCTGATTGTCCTGTTTGTCACCCTCGCCATGCGCCTGCGGCTGTATCTCGAAGAGCACCATGTTGAGCGAACGTCGCACCTTCTCCGGCACCCCCATGCCCTTATCGGGCAACCCTTCGGCGATATACCGTACCAGCGCTCGGTGCACATCGTCTTCAAGATGGGGATTCTTCATCCGAGCCGCAACGGATAGCGCATTGCGGATGCCGCTACTCTGCACGAGTCGTAAGATTTCATCCACTTGCTTATCGTGCGTCTCAGGCTCAAGCTTGAGGACGTTTTTAAGAATGTCGTGCTCAGCCATGACTACCGTCTCGTGAAGAATGGTCGCCGGAGATATCTCCGCGTAGGCCGCTACTTCACGCTTGGCAATGCGGTCACTCTCGAAACGGTTGTCCGGGGCTTCCATTTCAGCCTCTTTCTCGCGCACCCGCTCGCGCAAATAGGCGAGTTCCTCTTCGGGAGATTTAAATTTCGGAAGTGCCGCGTTGCGCGGCTTCTCCATCATGGGAGGCATGTCAGTAAGTATAACGTATCTTGTATGGAGTATCGTGTATAAAAAGAAGAGCCGCCCGAGGAGTGGACGCGAGTGCATGTACTCGAACGTCTCTTCTCGGACGGCTTACGCAGCCGCAGCTCTTGCAACGGCGAGGCGCAACGTCAAGACCGCACATTCATTCGTTGACTCGGCGGAATCCCAACGTCTCGAGACATCGTGCGTGAATACGATTGTTTCGACATTGCAGTCGTTGGAGACTTCGACAACCGCGTAGACAAAGCGGCGGTAGCCGACCGATGAGTCGTGGGGAATGACGACGAAACGTTTGCCTGCCTCCGACGCGTTATTGATTGCTGCGCGGATACGTTCAAGCTCAGCTGCGTAGGCGTCTGCCGCCCGGCGTTCTGCCTTCGCTTTTGCTATCGCATTGTCGTCAGCGACCCTTTGCGCTTCTGCTGCTTCTTCAGCCGCCCTTTTTGCCCTTCGGTCTTCAAGCCATTTGAATGCCATGACGTTACTCCTAGCCACATTCAGGTGTGGCGCCGATAGGACTATAGCGCCAAGTTTAGATTATGACAAAGACTTCGCACCAATGTCGCGACGGAAGTGCATGCCTTCGAAATGAATCTTCTCGACAGCTGCGTAGGCGCGGTCAAGCGCTTGCTTGAGCGTGCCACCTATCGCGGAGACGCTAAGGACTCGCCCACCTGCGGTAACCAGCTGACCTTTGTCCATTTTTGTACCAGCTTGAAATACGACGACATGCTCGTCTCGTTCGGCTTCTTCAATGCCGGTTATCGGGAATCCTGTCTGATATGCATCAGGGTACCCGCCGGAGGCGATGACGATGTTCGCCGCAAATCCCCGGTACCATTCGACATTGTTGCGAATCGCATCTATCGTACCGTCGAGAGATGCCTCAAGAAGGTCGAGCAGATCGCTCTTGAGGAGACGCATGTACACCTGTGTTTCGGGATCACCGAAACGCGCATTGTATTCGAGCACCTTGGGCCCATTCACGGTTATCATAACGCCGGGAAACAAGAGACCCTTAAATTGAATTCCGCGCTTGTTGAGCTCATCAAAAGTCCCCGTCACTACTTCATTTTCAATACCCGCCATCATGTCCTCAGTCACCCACGGAACGGGGGCGATGGTGCCCATACCGCCAGTATTCTTTCCTTGATCCCCATCCTGTGCTCTTTTGTGGTCTTGCGATGACGGGAAGAGTATATGTGTGGTTCCGCCCGTAAGAGCGTGGATTGATATCTCAGGCCCATCGAGATACTCCTCGATAACAACTTCATCGCCTGCGCCTTTGTGTATGCGGTCAATCATGATTTCTTGAATCGCTTGCTCTGCTTCTGCTGTGGTCTTGCACACGTAGACGCCTTTTCCGAGCGCGAGTCCGCTCGCCTTTACCACGATGGGTGCCCCACGGAGGCGGACATGCGCGAGTGCCGCTGCCGAATTTGAGAACACCTGAAATTCCGCCGTCGGAATTTTGCCGTCATGCATCAATTGCTTCGCGAATGCTTTTGAACCTTCTACTTGTGCCGCATCCTTGGTGGGACCCCAGACACGCAATCCATGCGATTGGAACACGTCGACGATACCGCCGACAAACGCATCATCGGGACCAGGGATGGTAAAACCTATTTTTTTCTCTTTTGCAAATTTGACGAGAGCTTCGAATTCCATGACTCCGATAGCTACATTCTCAG
This sequence comes from uncultured Parcubacteria group bacterium, assembly GCA_947085915.1. Classification (GTDB taxonomy): domain Bacteria; phylum Patescibacteriota; class Minisyncoccia; order Phycocordibacterales; family UBA2100; genus UBA10103. Next base: position 18,926 of record CAMTYD010000020.1, on the reverse strand, counting down.
CGATGAGAGCTGTCCCGCCGTTGCCGGGTGCCACGTATACCTTACCCACGCGCGGCGAAGCTTTTAGCTTCCATACGAGGGCATGTTCCCGCGCTCCGCTCCCAATAACAAGGACGTCCATTGGGGTATTGTACGTTATTCCTTGCCAAGCAAAAGCTACGCAGTAAGCGAAAGCTTTCTGTCGTCGCTCGCTCGGAAGTGCAAAAATGAATTTTTGCACTTCCCTCACTCTGCTAGACAGTTAAAATCTCGGGACCATTTTTGGTGACAAGCACCGTGTGTTCCGCGTGCGCGGTACGCGAGCCGTCCTTCGTCCGATAGGAGTGACCGTCTTTGTCTACAAAAAGGTCGCCAGAGCCAAGTGCCATCATCGGCTCAATAGCGATGACGAGACCTTCGACGAGCTTTGTACCCTTACCGGGGCTTCCGAAATTCGGTATGTGCGGGTCTTCGTGCACCTTGAGTCCCACCCCATGACCCGAGAGATTTTTGGGGTAGCCAAAATTGTACTTTTCGGCAATCTTCTGCACTGCATACCCGATGTCACCGGTGGTATTCCCTACTCTCGCCTCGGCAATTCCCGCAGCGAGCGCTTCGTAGGTACCGGTGACCAATTCTTCGTCGTGCGGATTGCGTCTTGTACCCGCAATAACGGTCACGGCATGGTCAGTAAAAAGTCCCTTGTGCTTGATACCGAAGTCGAGGCATACCACATCGCCGTCGTGAATGATGGCGCCGTTCTCGCTTGCGGGAGAGTGCACGATGACGTCGTTGACAGAGAGGCAGAGCCCTGATGGATAGGGCTTGTCGCCTTTCCGCTCAGTGTGTCCGTGAAATGCGAGCAGGTCGCCGTCGGCTTTTACCAATTCACGTGCTCTGTCTTCGAGCTGTTGTCCGGTAACACCCGGAGCGACCATCAGACTCAGTGTGCGGAGGTGCCGCGCGAGGCGCTTTCCCCCTTCTCGCAACGCGTCGATATCTGCTTGGTTTCGTATAATCATGACAATTGAAGTGCTGAAAGAATATTTTTGTGCACCGTCTCGATGTCCGGCGCGCCATCAATGCGGTGAATAGTACGCCCGCGACTCTTGAGGAATTCGAGCTGCGGCTCAACCTCCGCTTTGTGCCATGACAATCGCTGCTTGATAGCATCTTCCGTGTCGTCGCTGCGTCCCCGCTTCACGAGACGCTCGACACTCTCCCCTTCTGAAAGCTCAAGGGAGATAATGTGAAAATCAGAGCGTCCGTAAAAAACCATCGCGTCGTCCCATCCACGCGTCTGGTCGGGTCCACGTGCGAGGCCGTCTGCAATGATGTGTTCTTCTCCGCTAAATTGCTTCACCAACGCGTCGGTTGTGAGGTATATCGGCATGAAATCAGGCATGCGCTTCCCTATGCCCACGATTTCGTTGGTAAGTTCTGCGGTGTGTCCTCCTCCCGCAATCATATTGCGCAAGAGTTGCCCCATGTCTATGTGAATGATGCCCCGCTCTGAGCGAGACTTCAGGACCTCCATGAGAAGCTTGACCTGTGTACCCTTCCCCGCACCTTGGGGCCCGAAGAAAAGTACGGTGATGGGATTCATCCCTCCCTTTCTACCTTCATCCTTCATCATATGGTTATTGCCGAATTTGAAAGGGTGGGATTCATGATTGGAAAGTATAGCCTTCCTTTCGCATAATATCCATGACCTGCGATGCGGTCTCTTCCAATGCTCCATCAGCATTTGTGACCCGGTAGTCATACTGCGGCGCATGTACGCGCATTTCTTCTTCGGTTATCTTCATGCGGGCATCAAACTCTTTTTGCGACCACTCCGGGTTACGCGCGCGCAGACGGCCACGGAACTGGTCGAGTGACTCAGGCATAATGAAAATGGTGGTTGCGTTGAAACGCTCCTTGAGGAGTCGCGCACCCTCAATGTCCACCTGAGCAAATACTATTTTCCCTTCCTTTATCTTCTTTTGGAGGTCAGGCAAGTAAATCCCGTAATAGGTATTGAGCGCGGGTACAAAACGATGCTCTGGAATATTGCCCGCCGCAAGCGCTTCGTCAAACTTTTCCTGGGAGAGGAAGTAATAATCCACCCCCTCCTGCTCCCCTGGGCGCATTGAGCGCGTTGTAGCGGTCACGAGTCGGACGCAGTTGTGATGGCTCCTTAAAATACTGTTGATGATGGCGTTCTTGCCACTTCCTGAAGGTCCTGCGATGACTATGACTTGCTTCATATGGACGAGATTACCACACTTAGAGTGATGGAGCAGATGAATAGCTGCGCCTTGTTCTAATATTCCCGGATCGATGTTTGTGCATCGATTTTCTTAACAAGGTCGAGTACAACGGAAACTGCGATGAGAAGTGCGGTACCGCCGATGGTGATGGCGGTGATACCCGTCAATCCTTGTAGGACAATAGGGAGTACCGCGAGTGAACCCAAGAAGAGTGCACCTACGAGCGTGATGCGGGTGATGATGTTGCCGAGGTATTCACTCGTCGTGCCGCCGGGCCGGACACCCGGGATGAAGGCGCCGTTCTTCTGCAGATTCTTTGCTACCTGATTCGGCTCGAAGGTGATAGCGGTGTAGAAGTACGTGAATATGACAACGAGGAAGAAGTAGAGGCTTCCGTATACCCACTGATTCGCAAGTGCTGAGACGACTGCGGAGGCACCCGAAGCGAGAAACGGAATGGAGCTTTTTGCAATGAACGTCGCTATCATCTGTGGGAAAAGTAAGATAGAAAGAGCAAAGATGATAGGAATAACTCCTGCTTGATTTACGCGCAAAGGCAAGTACGTCGAGACGCCGCCCAAAACCTTGGTGCCACGGACACGGCGCGCGTACGTTACGGGAATCGGACGCTCGGCCTCAGTGATGAAGACGACCCCAGCGATGATGAGTACGGCAACAACTGAAAATGCGATGTACACAGGAATCTGCGCGACGTCGAAACTAAAGATGAGCTGAGCGATAGCTGAAGGCAAGCTCGCGACAATACCGGCGAAGATGATGAGCGAGATGCCGTTGCCGACACCAAACTCTGAGATGAGTTCACCTATCCACATGACGAGCATGGCACCTGCGGCTATGACCGTGACATTGGTTATGAAGGCAAGAAGCGAGAGCTGAGGCACAATGCCGTTCTGTTGCAAGAGGAGCAGAAATCCGAAGCCTTGGATAAAAGCGAGCGGAACCGAGAGATAGCGGGAGTATTGCATGAAGCGCATACGACCTGAATCCCCTTCTTCCTGGTACATCTCCTTCAACTTCGGAATAAGAATAGTCATGAGCTGCATCACGATAGATGCGGTGATGTACGGAGAGACTCCTATCATCATGATAGAGAGATTTGAAAAACCGCCTCCCGAGAATATGTTGAGAAGGCCGAGGAATTGGTTGTTGCTCAAGAATGCTTCAAGCTGTGCAGCGTTGATACCCGGTATAGGAATTGCGGCGAGAAAACGGAACACCACAAGAGCTGCCAAGACGAAAAGAATGCGTGTGCGCAATACTTCGTCTTCGAAGGTGAGCTTTATTTTGCGAATGAATGATTCAAACATATAGGCTAGCTAATCGTACCTCCAGCCTTCTCGATAGCAAGGCGGGCTGAAGCAGATACGGCGAGACCTTTGAATGAGAGCTTTTTGGAGAGCGTGCCCGTGCCGACAATCTTTACTGGTGGCATGGTGCGTGCTGAGACGGCACCCTTTTCTGTAAGTACTTTGTAGCTTACTTCCGCGCCTCCTTCGAAGAGCTTCTCGAGGCGGTCGAGCGAAATCACAACGGCATCAAGCTTTGTGCCATCGACGCTGCGTCCACGGTTCTTGCCGTATCCGCGGCGTTTCGGCAACTTCTTGATGATGTCGCGCATTTCCGGGCGCTTCTTGCGGCCCGCACGTGCGTTCTGCCCCTTAGTACCGCGTCCTGCGGTCTTGCCGCGCTTTCCACCACGACCGACGCGCATTTCTTTGCGCAAGGTCATCCGTTTGAGTGAGTTGAGTGATGTTGTCATATTATTTTCCCATTGAGAGCTTTCTCAAAGCCTCGACAGCTGCACGTGCGTTGTTGACGGGATTGTGGCTACGAGAAAGTATCTTCGCCGTAACGTCGGTGACGCCTGCGAGCTCGAGTACGGTACGTACCGACGAACCTGCGACCAATCCGCGGCCTGCGCTCGGACGGATTTCTACACGCGATGCACAAAACTTCGCCGCGATGTTGTGAGGAATACTGCGGGTCTTGGTGAGGTTGAGCTGTATCATCGCCTTTTTCGCTGCACGGGTAGCTTTCTCTATCGCCTGTGCGGTGTCAGCTGCTTTGCCGAGTCCTACACCGACGCGACCCTTCTTGTCGCCAATCACGAGTGCAGCGCTGAAATTGAAACGACGGCCTCCTGCCATGACGCGGGCGACGCGGCGGATGCCGATGAGCTTCTGTGCGAATTCACTGCGGCGTTCATCCCCTCCACGGCGACCACCTGGTCGGCCCCCTGGGCGACCTCCACGGCGGTCACGGTTTCCTCCACGGCCTGCAAAACCAGCCTTTGGTGCCCCTGCCTGCGCAGGCAGGTGTGTATCAGAAGGAGCCTGTGCGGCTGCATCTGGCTTTACTTCTTCTGGTTGATTATCGGCCATATAGTTTTATTAAAATTCTAATCCGGCAGCGCGTGCAGCGTCGGCAAATGCCTTCACCGTCCCGACGTACTGGAAACCACCACGGTCGAAGACAACCGCTTTAATGCCCTTGGCGCCTGCGCTCTTTGCGAGTGTTGCTGCCGCCTGCTCTGCCCTCTCGCGCGGAGTCTTGCCTTTTTCGTCAGCAGATGAAACCGCCGCGATAGTAACGCGCTTGGTGTCATCGATTATCTGTGCGGTAAGGCGCGTGTTGGACTTGTATATCGAAAGACGTGGGCGGGTTTCGCTTCCGATAACCTTTGCGCGCACACGTTTGTGGCGGCGGATTCTTTGCTGTGCTTTTGTGAGTTCCATAGTTTTTTATTTATAGTGAGCGATGTCGAACTATGCGGCTGCAGCTGCTGCCTTCTTACCTTGCTTCTCGCGGACGACCTCTCCCTCATAGCGGATGCCCTTGCCCTTGTACGGCTCCGGCTTCTTTACGGCGCGCACGGATGCAGCGAATTGACCGACCGCCTCCTTGTCAGAACCCGAGACGGTGACGATGTTCTTCTCGACTACTGCGGTGATGCCTTCAGGGATAGCGAGCAGGACCGGGTGTGAGAATCCGACGATGAGCTTGAGTTGTTTGCCGGTAAGCTCTACTTTGTAACCGATACCTTCTACCTGCAATTTCTTTATGAATGGCGTATTGACTCCCGAGATCATGTTGCGGACGTGTGCAGCGTAGGTGCCCCACAAAGCGCGTCCGAGGCGGGACTTCTCTTTTGGGGTAACAGTCGCTTCACCATTGGCGATAGCGATGGTGACAGCTGGGTGCACCATCTTCTTGAGGGTGCCTCCCTTCCCCTTGACGATAAGCTCGTTCGAAACGACCGAGACTTCAGTGCCTGCGGGGATCGGTATTGCTCTTTTTCCTATACGTGACATATGAATATTTGAAGAAAAATTACCAGATTTCAAAGAGTGCTTCACCGCCGACATTCTGCTTGCGAGCTTCCTTGTCGGAGAGAACTCCTTTCGGGGTCGAGAGAACGAGCGAGCCGTGTCCGTAGCGGACAGGGACGATTTCACGTGTGCTCTTGTACAAACGGCGGCCCGGCTTCGAGATGCGCTTTACGCCCTGGATAGCGTGTTCGCCAGTCTCTGAGTACTTGAGGACGACATCGATGGTCTTCTTGACCTTCTTACCCTTCTTCTCGATATCCTTCACGTAGCCCATGTCTTTCAACTTTTCTGCGACAGCCATCTTGAATGCCGAGTACGGTACCGAGACGGTAGCCTTCTTGATTGCACCGGCGTTTGTAAGTCGCACTATGAAGTCACCGATCGTATCGCCTACCATGATGATTTTTTGATTCCAGGAATATTTCCCTCCAAAGCCTCCTCGCGGAAGCAGATACGGCAAAGATTGAAATCGCGCATAAATCCGCGTGGGCGGCCGCACTTGAAGCAGCGTCGAACCGTACGCGAAGAAAACTTCGGTACGCGGTTCGCCTTTATGATCATTGATTTCTTTGCCATGACTTTTTGTTTACCTCGAGCTAGTCGAGAGGAGCCTAAAGGAGAAGTGGAAGTTCCGGCACCCCACCTTTCGGATGTTGGGTTAAAGAAACTCCCTCCGTGACCTTGTTCCTGCGATATTCAGGCCTAAGCCCGAATCACTCTAAAAAACAAAGCCCCCTACGAGGCTCAGGAAATATACGCGAACCGAGGGGTAAAGTCAACAAAAGAAAATGGGTGCAGTCGCCCGCACCCATTCCGATGTTTTCAGTCAAAAGGTAAGCGGCTTCGTCTTGCCTTCCGCCACAAGGCGCATGACATTGACAACAACTGCTAGCCGTTCAACTGGCCAATGCGACCACGTTTGATCATGGGCGCAAAATGGCAAATGTCGCGTTTCCTCACTTTGCTTGGAAAGATGCCACGCATCGAGAAGTAACGCTTCGCGATCCGCCGCTAGGGCGGAATTTCCCTGGCCTTCATCTGGGCCTCCTGAACACGGTTTGCATATGCAATGTCTTGGTAACCGCCTAACCCAAAACAACTTGATGATATAGAGCTTTCCTTCTTTGTCTATGTAACTAGAATTTCTGCATGTAGGCAGAGAGGGTGCGGCGTTTGCCGGGTTTGCCGCGGCGGAGGTGTTTGTGAGATTTGTGTACTTTGTGTATCTCAAATTCGGGCGTGAAGAATTCCTCTAGCGCCTCTTCGGTCCACACGTATTCATACACTCCCATTTTGGGGTGGATGTACGCATTTTCTTCGTCGGCAGGGTTCTCCCGCAAAAGCCGCTTTACGTTGAGGTCCTCATCGGCAAGAAATGACTTGAAGAAGAGCCAGCCACCCGGACGCAGTACGCGGAGAATTTCTGCTTTGAGTGCTTTGCGCTCCTCCCCCTTGAGGAAGTGCGAGGTCATCATATCGAGCACCATGGTGACGGAGCCGTCCGCAAGCGGTAGCGGCTCGGCGATAGAGCGCACTTCGTATTCCAAGTGTAAGTCTTTGGAGGCTTTGACCGCTTCGGCAATCGCCACATCGGAGATGTCATAGCCCACGCCCCGCATAGCGTATTGGTCGGCGAGGTAGATAAGATTGCGGCCGTTGCCGCAGCCCAGGTCCAGGACACGGGCGTAGCCGTTGAGATATTCGCGTTTGTATTCTCTCTCCAGGAAGCGGGTGAACTTTTCAAGGTCTTCGGAAGGTGCGGTAGAGAGCGTGAGGTGTTCGCTCGTTCTGTATTCCTTGTTCCAGAATTCCTTGTGCTTGCGTGAGTCTGCCATATAGCTTCGATGTTTCTAACATCCTACCCAACAAACTCCCCATACACAAACTCTGACGGTCGGCACAGATTGTGTATACTGGTTACTATGGGTGATATTGAACAAGAAGCGAGGAAATTGCGAACCAGAGGCGCTATTCAGAATGCCACCCTCTCTGCGATTGGCATCGCGGGAATCCTCGCCATCGGGGTGATGGCTCCAAATACTCTAAAGCTACTCGGTAGCGTAAAGAATAAGTCGCGCTTTTTTGCGCAAAGCACCAATGCACTAACACGGCTGAAACAAAAAGGTCTTATTACTTTCGTAAAAAAAGATGAGGTGAGTTACGCGCGCTTAACCCCCAAAGGTCAACGATTGTTGGACAATATAACCACCATTCCCCTCCCAAAGAAACGCTGGGACAAAAGGTGGCGAATGGTTATTTTCGATATTCCGGAGAAATGGCGTAAAAGCCGGAACAGACTTACTGCGCTTATCAGACAGCTGGGTTTCTTCCGACTTCAGGACAGCGTATGGGTCTATCCGTATGACAGCGAAGAGCTTATTGCGTTGATAAAACTCGAATTACGTACAGGAAAGAATGTGCGATATGTTATCGCCGAGAAAATCGAAGGTGACGCAGAGATAAAAGCACACTTTGGATTGAAATAATCCGTATACACAATCTGTAGCGGTCGGCAGAGATTGTGTATTGCTTGCACTCTATGGAGAGCTTCTCCTATTGAAAACGGCTCACTCTTGGTGAGCCGTTTTCTTGGTTTGCTAGTTGTTTACGACTTGAAAGGGATGCCGATATAGCGGAGATACGCTTCTGCTTCTTTTCTGCTCTTAGCGGTCGTGACGATAGTGACAGCGAGGCCGAAGATGTCTTTTGTGTCTTCGTCGGACGTCTCAGGAAATACGATGTGCTCCTTGAATCCTATTGAGATATTGCCCATCTCATCGATTGCCGTCGGCTTGATACCACGGAAGTCTTTGACGCGGGGAAATACGATGTGGATGAGCTTGTCGAGGAATGACTGCATGCGGGCGCCGCGAAGCGTTATCTGGTAGCCTGCGACATCACCGACACGGCTCTTGAAGTTTGCGATTGATTTCTTAGAGCCACGCACTGCAGGAGCCTGACCTGTGATACGGGTGAGTCGCTCGATGATGAGCTCAATCTTCTTTTTGTCTTTGAGCGAGCCGACGCCTGTCGAGACGATTATCTTGGAGACCTTGGGGGTCTGCATGACGTTTGTGTAGCCAAGCTCACCTTTGAGCGCATCGAATGTTTTGTTATGTGTTTTTGTTGCATTCATATTATTTCAACGATTCCCCGCTTTTGACCGCGACACGCTCACGTCCGCCCTCCTTGTTGCGTGTGATTTTGATGCGGGTCGGCTTGCCTGTCTTCGGGTCCACGAGCATGACATTGGAGGCGTGTATCGGCACCGGCATATCAATAATCTGGCCTTTGCGATTCTGAGCTGATGGACGGCGATGACGCTTCACGAGGTTGATACCGTCGAGAAGCACCATGTTGTCGCGTACCAAGACGCGTACGATTGCGCCGCTTTCTCCCTTATTCTTCCCCGCGATAACGAGGACCTTATCTCCTTTCTTGAGTTTCATATAGTTATACGATTTCAGGCGCAAGTGTCGCGATGCGTTGGTAGCCACGCTCTGCTATTTCGCGCGGGATGGGACCAAAGACGCGAGATGCCTTTGGTTCCTTTGGCTCTTTGCCCGAACCGGCAATGAGGACAACCGCATTCTCATCGAAGCGTACGTACGAACCGTCTGCGCGGCGGAATGCCTTTCTCTGACGGACGACGACAGCGCGGTGTACTTCCTTCTTCTTGACCGCTTTACGTGGCTGCGCAGTCTGGATAGAGATGACTATCTCATCTCCGATACCTGCGTAACGGCGCTTGGAGCCGCCCAATATCTTGAAGACACGGCCGATGATACCGCCTGAATTGTCCGCTATTTTAACGAGTGTTCTGTCTTGAATCATATGCCTTTTACTTCACGAGGATGAAACGCTTACGCTTGGAAATAGGGCGGGTCTCACGGATGGTGACCTTGTCCCCTATCTGAGCGGTGTTGCCGACATCGTGCACCAAAAACTTCTTTGAGAGGCGCATGAATTTCTGGTACTTCGGGTGTTTCACGTAGCGTTCCACCTGCACGGTCGCGGTGTCTTTCATCGCCGACTTAACGACGACGCCTTCGAACGTCTTGCCTGTATTATTTTTTGTTTCAGTTTCCATACGGTGAAGTGAGATACTACGCTTTCTTTGGCTTAGATGCAATTTGTCGTGCGCGAAGCTCGGTCAGTGAACGTGCGATATCCTTGCGGAGTGTGCGACCTGCGCGGACATCTCGTGTGCGGCTTCCTGCCCCTCCGAAGCGAAATACGCGCAGGCTCTCTCGCTTATCAGCGACTTGCTTCTGCAACTCTGCAACATCTTGTTTGGTAATATCAGCCATACATTTATTGACGTGCGATGACACGGACAGTGAGAGGAAGCTTGGTCCCTGCCTTACGCAATGCTTCGCGTGCGACAGCTTCCACAGCTCCATCAATCTCGAAAATAACGCGCCCCGGCTTTACATCGAAGACATAGCCGGCCACATCTCCTTTACCGCTACCCATGCGTACTTCTGCAGCTTTGCGGGTGAATGGTCTGTCAGGGAAAATGCGCGTCCAAATCTTTGCACCCTTTCCGCTTGCGCGTGAGAGGGCGCGACGGGCAGCTTCTATCTGATTGGAGGTAACGCGTGCCTGAGAGAGCGCTTTGAGGCCGAATGACCCAAAAGCCACCGTGACACCACGGGTATCGGCGGAGTTGGTGCGTCGTTCACCACGGCGCATTGACTGCCACTTTCGGTATTTTGCTTTCTTAGGTGCGAGCATACAATTTTTTACGCGTTCTTAACAGACTGTTTTTCATCAGCGAAGATATCTCCACGATAAATCCATACTTTGATACCGATGACACCGTATGGGAGGTACGCCTGTTCACGAGCGAAATCGATATCAGCACGCAAGGTCTGAAGTGGCACACGACCGCGCTTAATCTCTTCGGTGCGGGACATTTCTGCTCCACCGAGGCGGCCTGCGATAGCGATGCGGACACCCTGTACATCACGGTTTGCCATTACCTTCTCCACCGTCTGCTTCAAGACGCGGCGGAATGTCTGGCGCTTCTCCAAACCTTCGGCAACCATGTAGGCAACGACCGGTGACTGTGATTCCGGTGAGCGAACCTCTTCGATATCGAGGCGGACCGCTTTGCGCTCTGCCTTCGGTACGGTGCGGATGATTGCTTCTATCTCCTTGCTGAGCTTGGTCGAACCTTCACCACCGCGGCCGATAACGAGACCCGGGCGGGATGTCTTGATGATGACGCGGACTGCTTTTTCGTTGCGCTCGATCTCTACCGAAGTGACGTACGCGCCGCGCAAACGCTTCTTGAGGAAGCGGCGGATGGCGGCGTCGACACAAACGTTCTGGCGGTATTTGGCCGGATTCTTGGCAAACCAGCGCGACTTCCAGTCGCGGATGATACCGAGGCGATGTGCGTATGGGTGTACGGTATGTGTCATATTATTTTGCTACGACTTTAGCTTTCTTTGCGGCTACTTTCTTTGCGGCAGGTGCCTTCGCTTTCTTTGCACCCTTTCCTGCTCCCGTACCCAATTCAAGAAATACGATGCTCATCGTCTTGCGGAGCGATCCGGAGCGTCCCCGACCAAACGGGCGTGCGCGGCGCATGACGAGACCTTTGTTGACCGTGATTGTCTTCACAAAAAGATTCTCAACGGAATTACCGGCTGAGCTTGCATTCGCAACTGCGGAATCCAGAAGCTTGCCGAGCGCGGGAGAAGACTTCTTCGGCAAGTAGAGAAGTGCTGCACGAGCTTGTGCGACGCTCTTGCCGCGGATGAGGTCTGCGACGAGGCGCACTTTGCGCGGCGATTGATGATAGTTGGTGAGAAGCGCTTTCATATATTATTTCTTCGTTGCTGTCGTAGCAGTCGCCTTCGCGGCGGATGCTGCAGCGATTTCAGCGGCCTTTGCAGCCATTTCTGTCTCCTTCTGCATCTTTCCTCCGTGCTTGATGAATTTGGTCGTCGGAGCGAATTCGCCCAAGCGGTGACCCACCATATCCTCGGTCACGAACACATCATCAAAATTCTTGCCTGTGTGTACTCCGAAAGTGTAGCCGACGAATTCCGGTGCTATCTGAGAGGCGCGTGCCCACGTCTTAATAACCCCCTGCGTCGGTTTGCGCAGTGTTACTTTTTTCATCAACTTTACGTCGACGTATGGGCCTTTTTTGAGTGATCGTGTCATATAAGCGAGTGGCTACTATAGCGCAATTACTTGCGTTTTCCAACTTTTCTACGAGAAACGATGAAAACATTGGAGTATTTTTTCGGGCTACGGGTCTTTTGACCTTTTCCGGATGGCTTACCCCACATGGTTTTTGCGCGGCGAAGTCCGCGACCTTGTTTACCTTCACCTCCTCCGTGTGGGTGGTCTACCGGGTTCATCGCAGTACCGCGGACGGTCGGGCGGCGTCCGAGCCAACGGCTTCGGCCGGCTTTGCCGAGGTTTACCAGGTGATGCTCTTCGTTTGAGACTTCCCCGACAGATGCCCATGCGGTCGAGATGACGCGGCGAACTTCGGTCGAAGGCATCTTGAGATGGGTGTAGCCTGCATCTTGTGCGACGATTTCGCAGTAATTACCTGCAGAGCGCGCGATGACGCCACCCTGACCCGGCTTCAATTCAATATTGTAGACAAACGTACCGACCGGCATGTTGCCGAGAGGAAGGCGGTTGCAGAGCGCTACAGGAGCCGTCTCAGACACGATGAATTTGTCGCCGACTTTCGTTTTCTGCGGCAATACTACATAGCGCTTTTCGCCATCGGCATACACAGCGAGACCGATGAATCCCGAGCGGAATGGGTCGTACTCGATAGTTGTAATCTTCGCAGGAATGTTTTTCTTGTTGAACTTAAAATCTACCAAGCGGTGGCTCTTTTTGTGTCCGCCTCCTTGGTGGCGCACGGTGATGCGGCCAAATGAATTGCGGCCGGCGTAGCTACGGGCACCTTTCATCAAGGATTTCTCCGGCTTGTGTCCCGAAAGAAGCTTCCGGTACTCAATCGAGGTGTGTTGTCTCTGGGACTTTGATGTAGGTTTGTAGGTTTTCATAAAAATTAACCGATGGTTATGCTCTCACCCTTTTTAAGGTAGACGTAGGCCTTCTTGCCGCCGCCCGTCACTCCCACTTTGCCTGTGCGTGCATTGCGGCGTGACTTTGTCGGGATAGTGACGATGCGAATAGAGCGAGGTGTGACCTTGTAGAGAGCGCGGACAGCCTGAATGATGTCGCGCTTCGTCGCAGCGGGTGCGATATCGAATGTGTAGACGCCGAGGCTCTGGTGCATGCTCGCCTTCTCCGTGATGCGTGCGTGCCTGAGGATGGTCGAGATATCCCGTCCCATTGATTCAGACGAAGTCGTTGCAGGCGTTGTGGTCGCTACCACATCCTTCTTCTCTGTATTCTTCTTTTTTCCAAAGAGTGCCATATTATTTTTGCGCCTTAGCGGATTTCTTAGCTACTTTCTTGTCCGCCTTTTCAGCTTTTTCAACCGCTGTCTTTTGCATACGGCTCCCGACGATTGCGACTGCTGCGTCAGGCCCTTCGATGATGAGATACGAATTGCCGAGGACTGCGACAGGATTCAGGTTGCGGACCGAGATGACCGTGACATTGCCGATATTGCGGAAGCTTTTGTTTGCTGCTTCCGACGGATCTGAAAATGCGACGAGGGCGGCATTCTTGCGCTTTGTCGTGAGCTTCTCGAATCCGGAGACCTTGGTGAGCATCGCGAGAGATTTCTGGGCGGTAGCGGTCTTTGGCTCTGAAATACCGAATGAATCCACAAACAGAATCTGACCCTCTTTGAATTTGCGAGAGAGTGCCATGAAAAGTGCCTTTGCGCGCATTTTCTTCGGGATGGCCTGAGAGTAATCGCGGTCTTTGCGGGGTCCGTGTGTGACACCTCCTCCCTTCCATATCGGGCTGCGGCTCGAACCATGACGTGCGCGACCGGTACCCTTCTGCGCCCATGGCTTCTTACCTCCTCCGCGTACATCCCCGCGGTTCTTTACGTGTGCGACAGTCGGACGGGCATTTGCCTGCATTCCCGTCACCACTTGGTGCATGAGAGAGTCGTTCCAAGCAACACCGAAGACGCTCTCCGGAAGTTCAACAGAACCTGCCTTTTTGCCTTGTGAGTTATAAATGTCTGTTTTCATATCAATATATTGAAGATTAGCCACGGATTTCTACGAGCGTACCCGGCTTCCCTGGGACAGCGCCTGAAATGAGGAGCGTATTGGTAGCCGTGTCGACTTGCAAGACTTTGAGGTTCTTTACGGTGATGCGGTCTCCGCCCATACGACCGGCCATACGCATACCTTTGACGACGCGTCCTCCTGCGCGACCACCTCCGCCGATAGAACCCGGAGCGCGCTCTTTATTCTTCTGACCGTGGCTGCGTGGACCGCCGCTGAATCCGTGCCGCTTCACGACACCCTGGAATCCTTTTCCTTTTGAGATAGCGGATACAGCGATGACGTCACCCGGAACGAATATCGAGACATCAATAGTGGACGCAGCTTCTGGAGCCGTAGCTCCGGCTTCGAGCGGAAATTCGCGCAATACGCGAAATGCTTTGCCGGTCTGCGCTTTGTTGACCTTGGATTCTTTCTTAGGGCCGAAACCGACTTGCACCGCATCGTATCCCTGCTTTTCCTTCCCCATGACCTGCGTCACGGTAAGAGGACCCGCGGTAACGATTGTGGCAGCAGAAACAATACCCTTGTCATCGAAGACCTGGGTCATTCTTCCTTTTGTGCCGAGCATGAATTTCATATGTTGAAAAAAGAAATACCCGCAATAGCGGGCTTTTCTAGCCTGCCATTGGTCCCGATATGGGGACGTGGGTGGAGGCACTATATAGGAACGCGCCGAGGAATGCAAACCCCGTACACACGAAGGGGTAAATCGAACTTAGAGAGAAGATGTCGTTGGCGGCGGCGCGACCTTGAGAGCGGGGTGCCTATGGCGATGAATCATCTCGGCCAATATCCAGATAAGTCCCATTGAAGACATCCCCAGGAAAAAAGGGATGGTGACGTCATATCCGATAAAACCGAAGGCTTCACTCATGATGCAAAGAAATCCTCCCCCACACCCGGTTCCTTCCTGTACGGCGCTTCCAGTCGCGACAAATTGCTCATTATTTTGCGGACGCCACTGGATATCCTCCGATGTGATGCCCTGCTTCTCCGCTTCTTGTGCAAGGAGGTCAACGAGTGTTTCTATCTGCGCCTCTGACAAGCTCGATGTACGTGGGTCACTCAAGAGTTCAGCCCGGATAGTCGCGCGCAAATCGGCAGACGACTCCTGTCCGTAGACGCTGCCCGGAAGGAGGAGTGCGACAACGAGAGCTGCGAGAAGAAGTGCACGCGAAACGTTCATTGAACTGACCATAGTAAATAAACTATATCACTTCTGAAATCAGTTTTCGTTGAATATCGGTGTGATGTTGACAGTCGCTGTCCGCGTCACCGTCGAGTTGTCGAGGCCAGTACAGTTGAGCGTGAAAATAGTCTGTGCCGTTAGGGGGCTTGAAACCTTTACACCTGATACGCCTGTCCATGAGTCGTTGTTGTTACCGTGTACTTCGCACGAACGCACATTGATGACTTCCCACTCCACATTTGCCGTTTCGTTTGGCTGGATCAGCGACGGATAGACGCGCCATGTAACCACGGATGGAGCCGGGGTTGCAATACACGCACCGGAGGCACAACCGGATACACATGTCTGAACGGGGTTCGTCGCACACTGGGCATTCCTATGCCACAAAGTGTTCCCGACACAATAATTGACCGCAGTACATGCCGATGCCGTGCTTACGCACTGATTTCCCTGCCGTTCATATCCGCTCGGACAAGCATTGAAAACGCATGCTCCATTTTGGAGAACGAAGCCCAAGGGGCACTCCGAAAGCACACAGGTTCCCCCGGTCAATACATACCCCGCAGGGCACGCATTCACCGTGACTGTCCTCGAGCACGAGAACGAGTTTACGGTGGCGCCTGCTCCACGGAAGAGGCCGAAAATCTTGTCTCCAAGACCCCCACCCTCACCACTAAGTACATATGAACCCGAGAGGGTGTAAGTGGTCGTCTGAGTTGGGCTGACCGTCGCCGAGCCTGAAGGATTTACTGCACCGATACCCGGGCTTATCGAAGTACCGCTTGGTGCAACGCTCAAGAAACCAAGATGTTGATAGTTGAGAGTGCTCCAAGAGAGTGAGGTGCTCTGGCCGGCAACGATGGGGTCCGGGCTGGATGTAATACTGCAGCCGCTCGACGGACCGGGAACGGTACAGTTGGGTGGGGTGCCCACGTATCCGGAAGGACAGGTAGGCGGAGCGCACTCTCCTACGTAATGCTGGTCTGACGGGCATGACGCCGGAACGATGTGCATACCGCGTGCTGAGACATCAGTGAATTGAACTTCAGCGGAAGCAAATGGAGCACGCGACTGCTGCATTCCAAACCCCGCGACAAGCAACGCGATGAGTGCGAGAAATACAACCAGATGGAGATGCTTCCGGAAACCCGAGAACATCTCTGCATGCGACAGGTACTTCATACGTGTCTTTATTGTACCGTGCTCGAAGCAATTGCCAGTTCTATGGTGTGCATATTGTCGGCAACAGCTTTCTTAAACACGGCAAGTCCTTGCGAGCCGATTTGTGGGTCATTGCCCGGATAGGCGTGCAGCCACTCCGCCTCGCTCACCTTCGCGACCTCGGCGGAAGCTTTTTGTGCAGCTGATAGTGCATTCGGATAATCGTGAAGCTCAAAGAGTGCTATCGCATATGAGTTGAGGAGCCACGGATTGTCGGGGAAATCTATGAGGCCTCTCGCGGTAACCTCGGCTGCATCTCCGAAACGCTCCGCCTTCAAGAGCACCCAGGCATAGTCATTGAGTGTCGCCCAATTCTGCGGGTCAAATCGCAAAAAGTATTCGTAGTCACGTGCGGAGTCCGCATACTCCCCCATGTACCCTTCGATAAGTCCGCGGACGTAATATGAATTTGGCGCGGCATCACCATGCATCTGTATTTGGAAGTCTATCCGCGCCATGGCCTGCGTAAAATTTCCACGCAAGAAAGAAATGCGCGCAAGCTGATGGTAGAGGTATGGAATTGAAGGGTCTTTGAGGGCGGCGAGGTTGAGAAAATACTCCGCGCGGTCGATATCGTAGCGGGCAGGCTCATCCGAACTAAAGTGCCGCACCCCATATTGATACGCGCGCTCCGCGGAAGGGTCGAGCGCATACAAGACGTCTTCACGCCACATGTCCACATGCCTGTAGAACGGTGGAACGGTGACCACGACCACGAAAACAGCGAGCAGTCCGAACAGCAATGTGTTGCGCGACACGGACAAAAGAGACTTGCTCATGTTGAGTGTGTGCACCAAAAAGCGCATCAATCCACTTCTGGAATCGGAGCATGTATGTTGTTACCTTCGAGTGGCAACCCCGCCACGACCCACGCCTGTACACCGCCCTCGATGCGCAGAAGATTAAAGAAACCCTGATGTTCCAAATATCCGTAAGCGACCCCCGCAAGCCGGCTGCTGCTGCAGATAAGGACTATCTGCTTGCCCGACTTCGGCAGGAATTTGTGCCCGTCGAATAAAGAACCGATTGGCTTATTTATGGAACCCTTTGCGCGTGCGGTATTGTATGCACTTTCGTTGCGAACGTCGATGAATATATAGTTGTCGGGATTTTTTTCGAAATCGGCATAGAATTCCGCCGGGGTTATGTCGTGTATCGGCGGTTCAATGAGATTAATCCACTTGAGCGGCGTGAGATAAATCACAAGAGCTGAGAGGAGGGCGGCTGCGATTCCTATTGCGACGAGCGTCCTCCCTTTATACATATGAGTACTATACCAATTTAACAAGCGATACGTATCGGACTCCTGTGGATTCATATGCCGTTAGAGAGAGGACGTTGCGCCGGCTATAAGGTACTCAATCGTTGTTTTTATCCGACCCGGATAGTCACCTGAGACAAGCGGCGACCGCAAACGCGATGACACCGAGAACAGGTTTGGAGAGAAATCGGCGTGAAAAGAAGAGCCGCATGACTTCCCTAGAAGTCGGCCTCGGTCCACCCGAGAGACATCAAAAATCCTTTGAACTGTGGGTCAATGGCCGCCATACCAATGAGACTCTTGTTCATCCACGTATCCGCATTTGATTGTGCCCGTAGGAATATGCTGATAGGAGCGGTTTTATATGCATGCGTCTTGTAGAATGGTGCGATGATTTCCTTGATATCACTTTCTCTCTCAGGAAAGTATCGCTGAAGGAACGATGCATACATGAACCGCTCCATGCCATCTTGTCCCCTCTCGCCACCCTGGGTTGTCCGAAGAAGAAGCGCGCGTTCGTAGGAGCTCTCGGCAATCTCGAACGCGATACCCTGCTCTCTTGCCTGCGTGAGGACGGGTTCTCCCGCCACCCTCGCGAGAAACGCAAGTTTTGCGATAATCTCTCCCTGACGCATGTATATATCCGGAAGCAATCCTATTTCGTTCGGGTCTTTTTCTATTCTTTTTGCGTCCCTTGCAGCGTTCGCGATTTTTTTCAAGACAATATCAAGCTCCGGACGCAACTGCTCATAGGTAGAACTGGCAGCCCGTGAACGAATGTCGTTCGCGTACCAGTCTCCAATGCGCAACTCGGAGAGTGCGGCCGGGTAAAACGAGCTCGAATATTCGTAGAGCCGCCGGTACGCGAGATATACATCTCCATCTTTGCGGAATGATGCATACGGTTCCCCTGTAAACGTTTCCTCAACTATCGGGTCAAGGTCTTGACCATATCCGTACACATAAAAAATTGAGCCCATCCTCATGACGGCATACGAACGAAAAATGTCATTCGTGGACGGGTCGGCCACTATCTTCTTGAGCTCTCTGATGGCCCCTACGTAGTCGCCGAGATACTCAAAAGTTGCGGCCATTTTATATTGAATCTGAGATTTTTGGACAGAGTCCTGCGCAGAGCGAAGCGCTTCGATATACTTTTCACGTGCGCCGCTATAATCTCCCCCGCGCACCAGCTGCTCCGCCTCGACAAACGCCGTGTTTCGCTGTGTCAGGACGGCATACGGAGTAAGCTCTGAAGAATACAAAATCGGCGCGGCGCGGGAACCAATCACAAGCCACCACGCTCCGAAAGCGACTGCACCCAAAAGCACGAGTGCCAAAGCGACGAGCGTA
Source organism: uncultured Parcubacteria group bacterium (assembly GCA_947085915.1). Taxonomy (GTDB): domain Bacteria; phylum Patescibacteriota; class Minisyncoccia; order Phycocordibacterales; family UBA2100; genus UBA10103. The sequence goes on along the minus strand of CAMTYD010000020.1, from coordinate 120 downwards.
ATTCTTTTTCCCGACATATCACGTTATTACCCAATGTAAGCCGGCCCCACAAGATTGCGGCCGTAGAATATGGCGACACGACCCAGTGTCCGGCATACAGGAATACCTGCACTCATGAGG
>CAMTYD010000019.1:0-10176 GCA_947085915.1 uncultured Parcubacteria group bacterium | reverse complement strand
GCTCTTCCGATCTAGCGGTGGTGTATGATTGGTATTGTATGGCAGATTCTATAGACCAATTGACCTCCCTTTTTCAGCGATTTCCGGGCATAGGCCCGCGCCAGGCACAGCGCTTCGTACAGTACCTGCTGCGCAGTTCGCCTTCCCTGCGTCGCGAGCTCGTAGAAGCTGTACAATCGCTGGGCGGTTCTGTAAAGCAGTGCGCACAGTGCATGCGCTTCTCCAGTAGCGACGGGAAGGTCTGTAGCATGTGCTCCAACCCGCAGAGGAATTCTAAGTTTCTAGCGATTGTCGCTACGGATGCCGACATCGCTGCGCTTGAGCGCGGCGGTTCTTACCGCGGATACTATTTCGTGCTTGGGGGCACCATTTCACTTGCCTCTGAGAAGACCAATACCTTGCGCATCAAACAACTTCAGGAATCTATGCCAGGCCGGATAAATGCAGGTCTGGAAGAAATAATCTTAGCTTTCCCTGCCAATCCTGAAGGTGATGCGACCGCAGTTCAAGTTCGAGAAAAATTACTGGAGATAGAGAATTCAAATCTGACTATCACATCGCTCGGCCGTGGGCTCTCAACCGGAAGCGAGCTCGAATACGCGGACCCCGAAACCATAAAAAGCGCACTGGAGAGCAGGCGCTAAACTTCTATATCTACTTTGTGCTCTGGCTCGTCCGGATTTTTTGGAATCGCCCGACCAGGCTCCTCCTCGATACCCGGCTTTGCGGGTGGAGGTACTTGCTCTGGTTTCGGTCGCTGGCGCGGGTCGCGTTCGCGTGGAATGGGCTGTATCGGCTTTATGGGAGGAATCCCTTCGCCCATACGGTTAGGAGAGTGCGGTGATGCGGACTTTTGCAAATGGTTGACGATGTCCCCCCTTCTTGAAGTAGCGGCTTTTTTGGCGGTAACGGATGACGGTTACTTTTGCCTCGCGGCCTTCTTGCATGAGTTCTGCACTGACCTTAGCTCCGGAAACGTAGGGTGCTCCGACCACGGTTTCTTTGCCGTCGTCGGTCAAAAGGACCTTATCGAAGGTGATTTTGTCCCCTACCTTCGTGCCGGAGATTTTTTCAATATCCAAAACGCTGTCTTGTGTAACAACGTACTGTTTGCCGCCCGTTTCGATAATCGCTATCTTGGCCATAGAGTGGGCAATATTCTACACCAAGCTTACTGAAAAAGCAATCAGGGGGCGCCAATCTATTTCTCCCGCTGAGCAATTTCCCTCTTTTGATACTCGATCATTTCAGCGCCCCACTTCAGTATCATTTGATCTCTATGGCTGTGTTGATCCTCACCCTTGAGGCGCAAGTACTCGAGGCGTAAATCATCCATCATTTCCTTAAATACCGGAGGTCCGGGGGTTTTCTCCCCACCGATAGCATAAGCGGCAAAATGACTTATTCGTTTACGTAAATGCCCCTTAGATTTCTCGTCCCTGTTCGGTCGGCTTGCCCGGCCGGAAAGTAGAATTTGCGACAGAATAGTGCCTGTGAAATGATTATCGCGCATCAGTATTTCGTAGAGAAGCATCCTATCTGTCACATCTTCCACTGGTGTATAAATAATTGCATCATTCTCATCTAAAATAGGGACGGTGCGATTATTGAGTGCATCGATGAATTCTGCACTTCGAGCACTGGCATCCTGATTGATGCTGTGTTCTGTGGGTCTTTTTATATGCGGCGCTCCACGCACATATGCGCCCGTCCGCTCTGTAACGCCCTTGGTTATTTCTTCCGCATCGTTCTGAGCTATTTTCCAATCAGGATGCTTACGCGCTATGTATGCAAAAATGTGTTCCTGCGCCTTACCCGCTCCCTGCGAATAATAGTACGACCAAAATATCGCGTTGGTTGCTTCCTCAACCGTTAAAGTCTTTTGCTCTGTGCTCTCTGGCCCATCTACAGATTCTCTCCCCTGCGGCTCAAACCTTTCCATATGGCATTATTCCGATTCTTGCAGAGGTCTTTCCAAAAGCGGCGTATCGAGCTCCATGGACTCACCCGTAATTCGCAGTACATCCTTATCTATCTTGCCCAACTCCTTAGCTCCCGCGTTGTAATGATTGACCGTGGTGGAAAGAGAATTACCCACCTTCTTGTAGTAATCCTCATACGCCTTTAAATGGCGCGAGAGCGCCTCTACGTTTTTAGCTATATCTTTGGCCGTTTCTTCGATTTTAAAGGCCTTGAATCCATACAGCACAGATTGGAGGTAGGCCGCAAATGTCGTAGGGCTGACGATGATGACTTTCTTCTCGTTGTAGGCGTAGTCAATGAGATTCCGCGTATTTACCTTCACGGAGCCCACTTCATTGATGAGAAGGTCGTAATAAATTGCTTCGGCCGGGATGTACATAAAGGCGAACGGAAGCGTGCCGTCTTTTGGCCGCACATACTTTGAAGTCTCATCGATGCGCATCTTGAGGTCGTTCTTGAATTGTTTCTCAAGTTCAGCGCGCTGCGTATCATCAATGGCATTTACCAAGCGCTGATAGTTGTCGAGTGAGAATTTCGCGTCTATCGGTATCACACCCTCCTTCGTGACCACCACCGCATCCACAGTCTCCCCTCCCGGAAATTCGTACTGCATCTTGTAAGAACCGGGCGGAAGGATGTTGCTGAGGATGAGCTCAAGAGACGCTTCTCCGAGATTTCCACGCTGCTTCTGATGCTTGAGGACCTTCTCCAAATTTGCGAGCTGGTCTGCAATGACCATAAAGCGCGTGGTCGATTCGTTTGTTTTCGTCTGCTCGACGCGCACCTCTGTCAGCTGCTTGGCTACTAGGTCGCGGATATCAGTAGCAAGCTTCTGGCTTTCACCGAATTGCGCGCGCATATTTTCAAACATCCGGGTCGTACCTTCACCAAGCTTATTCTCCATCGAACGTGACAATTCTTGCATTTGATTTTGGAGAAGCATCATGCTTTGTGGGTCTTGCGTGCTCGTTTGCTTGCGCATGAAGAGAAAGGCGAGAAGTGCCAAATTGGCCACAAGGAGTCCCACAATGAGCCATTCCATGCAGCGATTGTAGCATGTGAGGTTCTTGCTATACCCCATGAGATATACAGGTTAGAAGTTGTTGGGGGCGTGAAAATATCTATCTCACGGGGTATACTTATCCGATGTTGACCACTCAAATACGCGCAGAGATGACCGCAGCGATGAAAGCGCGCGACTCAGTTCGCGTAAATACCTTGCGTGGTGCCATGTCTGCTTTTACAAATGAACTCGTCGCAAAAGGACAGAAGCCGACAGAAGAACTCGCCGACAATGATGCGGTGACCGTCTTGAAGCGATTGGCGAAGCAGCGCAAAGAAGCTGCCGATGTATATACAAAAGGTGGACGTACCGAACTCGCCGAAAAAGAATTAGAGGAGTTGAAGATAATAGAATCTTATCTGCCGCAAATGGCGAATCGCGAAGATATCGAAAAAATTGCCCGGGCAAAGAAAGAAGAGCTCGGCGTCGCCGATGCCTCCGGCGCCGGCAAACTCACCGGTATTGTGATGAAAGAATTCTCCGGCACGGCTGATGGTAATGTTGTAAAAGAGGTCATCGCCTCACTTTTTAAATAATTTGCTTAGCGCGGATTCAGTGCGACAACGACAGACGCAAGCGCTGCGCAAATAAATACGAGAATGAAAGCTGCGGGAAGCGATACGGTGAATGCCGCGAACGTTCCTATTATCGCGAGTGCGATTCTACCGAGTGCAAGACCCATTTCTTTGAGAGCCGTATACTCATCGACATACGATCCGGCATCGGCAGCTTGCTCGAAGGTAAGCGGATCCAATCCAACGCGACGCGGTGTAGTCGTGTAGAAATATGTATCAACAAATATGGCACCCAGAGGCGTGCCTACGAGCGTGCGAAAAACCCAGGGCGTTATTGCAAAAACAACCTTCAACGCATTGGAGGTATGAAGACCGCCTCTGCGCAGACTTTTTCGCACAAACGAGCGCGCAAACATAGCGATAAGGAATGTCAGTGTGAGGATGATGCCAAGCATGCCGTATGACCACCCAGTGATTATGAATACGGCTAAAGGCCAGAAGAGAAGCAGAGCCGCTCCTGAGATTCCTTCGAAGAAGGCGTGCTGTACTATTGGACGATTTGCAGGTTCTACGAGGTGTCCAAAAGTCTCACGGTATCCCCACGAGAAACCTTCGTGAGTATCCCTGAGATAGATGACGGGTAATGTAGAGAAGAGCATCAAGGCGCCTGCGGTATACAGGAGTGCGAGCGGCCCGAGAGGAGCCGCCACGATGCAGAAACCACCGATAACGGGTGCAAGGGCAACAAAGAATTCCGCAAAGAGTGTTCTCCGCCCTTTCCCCACAGCCTGCACCTCAACCTCGTACGGTATCCAGTAGAAAGCGCGATAGAGACCGAGCCCGATGGCAAAAGCGGTGAGTGCTACGGGCGTATAAGCCGCACCCCAAAAACCTTCAAAGGTCGCGCCGAGAATGATGAATGAAGAGGCGGCAATGACAATCGCCCACACAAATATTCTACGAGCTCCGGAACGGAGACGGCGCGCAGCGTATGGAGTGACGAGGCAGGTGACGGTCTGAGACAAAGCATAGAGAAGGGCGGTACGCGCGAGCCCTTGCGATATATTCGGTTCAACAAGGTAGAAATACTGAAAGATAAATATCCAAGCAAACACATTGGCACCGGCAAATGCAAAGCGGAACAAAAAACGGTGCAAGGAGAGCGCCTGTGCACTCCCAAGAGGAAATGCGAGAACCGGTTCTCGCAGAGAAAAACTACGCATACTATGTCTGATGCTCTCTCGGAGATTGATGGAGAAGTGGCGCAAGAAGGGGCACCGCCGCAACGAGGCCATACCCTACCCAGAGGTACCAATCCTGATACATCGCCCATCCCGAGAATGGGACAGTGTAGACAGCATCAAGCGCCGCCATCATGATTGCCCAGAAAATCGAGTACGGAAGAATGTCTTTCCACAAATGGAAGCGCAGGGAGCGGCCGGCTATCGTGGCGAGAAGTATCAATGCGCACAATCTGATGAAAAGTGATGCGGGCGTGGCCGCAATACCGTATATAACAAGACCTGACCACAGAAGTGACATGATTGCATAAATCACAATCCCCCATCCGAGGAGTGCCCCGTATTTCATATCTGTATTATGAGCGATATTCCTCCAATACCATTGACTATATGGGGATATCCGCGGAACTGTTGCTTCATGACCTATACACAAAGTTGGGCGGTCGGCAGAGATTGTGTATGAGGTTCTCATGGTGTGGCCAAGGGTAACCAAACAAACAACCCCGCTAAAAGCGGGGTTGTTTGTTTGAAAATGAAGAGTGGATTACCAGCTCCGGCTTCCGCCGTCACTGTTGCCTCCTCTTCCACCTCCGTAACCACCGCGGTCATTGCTGCCGCCGCCGCTACGAAAATCGCGTCGAGGGCGGTCTTCCATTGGGCGCGCCTCATTTACGGTGAGAGAGCGTCCTCCGAAATCCTTTCCGTTCCACGTTTCGATTGCCTTCTGTGCCTCCTCGTCGGAAGACATTTCGACGAATCCGAAACCCTTCGAACGACCGCTCATCTTATCCATGATGATGACAGCCGACTCGACGGCTCCGCATTGTGCGAAAGCATCCTTGAGTTCTGTATCGGACGTGCTGTAAGGGAGCCCGCCGACGTATAGCTTCTTAGCCATGATTCTTTTGTATGTGTTTCCTCTAAAATGATGTAAACCAACCTTTCCACGCTTTTGTATGGAAAACTTACATTCGCAAACATCGTAGCCTATCTATAGGAATAATCAACTGCTCCCAGGACACGAAGGGGACATCCTTATTATATGGCTTAAGATAAGACTCCAAAGCGCTTCCCTACTAGAGCAAATTTCTCCACGGCAGTTGCGATATCTTGTTCGGTATGCGCCGCTGAGACTTGGACGCGGATACGCGCTTTGCCTTTCGGGACGACGGGGAAGGCAAAACCAATTACGTAAATCCCCTCATCAAACAATGCTTTTGCCATATCTACCGCTTTCTTCTCGTCGCCAAGCATAATCGGCGTAATCGGATGCTGCGCATCGGAAACGCTAAACCCTGCCTTCTTCATCAAATCGCGAAAGAGCTTAGTGTTGGTCCAAAGACGATCGCGGAATTCCGGATGCGATTTGAGGTGATTGATGAGGAAGAGCGAAGCACCCGTGACTGCGGTATCGAGCGAGTTTGAAAAAAGATAAGCGCGTGAGCGATTGCGTAGATAGTCGGCCGCTTCTTTGCGTGTGGCGGTAAAAGCACCACCGGCGCCACCGAGTGCTTTACCAAATGTCCCCGTCACGAAATCCACGCGGTCGGCGACTCCGCAGTGCTCGGGTGTGCCGCCGCCGCTCTTTCCCATCACACCCACCGCATGTGCATCATCTACCATAACGAGCGCATCGTATTTATCGGCCAAGTCGCAAACCTCTTTGAGCGGTGCAATGTCGCCGTCCATACTGAATACGCCGTCTATCGCGATGACTCGCAAACGCTTCTCGGCCGTCGCCTTCAGTTTTTCTTCGAGGTCTGCCATGTCCATATGCTTAAAGATATGCCGCTCAGCTTTTGAGAGTCGTATCGCATCGATGATAGATGCGTGATTCAGTTCATCTGTAATGATGGCGTCCTCGGCGCCAAAAAATGTCTGGAAAAGACCGATGTTGGCCATAAAGCAGGAAGAGTACAGCACCGCATCTTCAGTGCCCACCAATTCCGCGACCGCTTTCTCTAAATCCTTATGGACTGTTTGCGTCCCGCAGATAAATCTCACCGAGGCGAGCCCGTATCCCCATTTCTTTACCGCATCTTCCGAAGCTTTCTCCATCAATTCGGTACCCGAGAGTCCGAGGTAATTATTGGCGCAAAAATTGAGAAGCTTCGTTCCGCCGACCGTAATCTCTCTGCCTTGTGGAGACTCGATGATACGCTCTACTTTATACGTACCGTTTTCTTTGGCTGCCGCAAGCTCAGATTCGAGAATAGATTTCAATTTGTCGTACATAGAGATTTAGTATAGCAAATTGACTTTCCTTACGAAATGTCAGATAACTAACTTCCCATCAACTCACAAGGAGACGAACGATGGCAACGAAAGGCCCGAAAAAGTCAGGGCAATCGCAGGACAACGCGATTCCGCGACTGCGGAGTCTACGACAAGCTCTCTATGGCAACGTGGCGAGGGAAATCGCCATCGACGTTGTCATGAAAAAAGTCCCGAGGAAACTCCGAGACGAGATTCTTCGGGAAGTCAACAAGGTCACCGCTGACTACAATGCTTCGCTGCGGGACTTCCGGAAGAATCACAATTGAGGCGTTCTCGCGCTGTGGCGCACATCCCCGTCGGCTCGAGCTGGCGGGGATTTTCTATCCGCCTATCTTAAATATCACTTTAGGATTCTCGTTCATCGCTTTTTCGAAACTCTCCGGTGTAAATGAAGCAAAATCGAGGATAGTACCTTTTCCCCCTTTCAAAATGACGCTCCAAATCTTTTCCTGAATGCCGTTGGTCTTATCGGAAAGCATGCGCTGAGCTATTTGCCACGTGCGAAATATTTCGCGGCCGATGATGCAATGGAGCGTGAGGCCGCGCACAATCGTGCGGTTAAATTTAGGTATAGTGAGGTCCCCATCTTTTACTCCGAAGAGGATAACGTGACCACCACGGCGGGTGGAGTCGATGCAGTTGTTGACGGAAGAAAACGGCCCTGCCATCTCCATCGAGATGTCGACGCCTTTGCCGTAGGTGAGTTCCATAATGCGCTCAATGACTTCGGGGTCGGTATCCCACTCGTTCACCTTATCTTTCTTTTCTATCTGAATGATCTCGTGCGCACCGATTTCCTTGGCCATGACAAGATTCGCGGGATTCACGTCGATGGCGATAATTTTTGCCGCGCCGAAGCTACGTGCGAGCAAGACACAGAAAAGCCCTATCGGCCCGGCACCAAATATGGCCACCCGCTGTCCGCGCATATCGACGGAGGTGCAGGCATGCACGGCGTTGCCGAACGGGTCGAATATAGAAGCAATCTCCGGACGTACACGAGTTTCGTCGACAGGCCATAAATTCTTCGCCGGGATTTTAACGTACTCAGCGAAAATACCATCCATAGAAATACCTAAAATTGCCTCATTCATACATACATGCCCTTCCCCGAGGCGGCATTGATAGCAGCGACCACAGGTGATATGCGAATCACCTGAAGCGAGATTTCCCACTTCGAGCTTCACCGGGTTTTTCTCATCAAGGTCGTTGTAAAGGCGCTTGACCATCGAACCCATTTCCATTATTTCACCCACAAACTCATGCCCGTTGATCCGCATAGTCTTTTTTTCGCGAGCGAGCGAGTCGTGCACGAGGTCTCTGAAAGCGGTACGGTACCAAAGCCCACGGTCGGAGCCGCAGACGCCTGCGTACTTCACTTTGAGTATGACGGAGAGCGCATCCTCAGGATTGAGTTTCTCGTCGAGCACGGGCATCGGCACCTCCCGCAAAACGAAACCACGACTCTTGTCCCAGCCGTCTTTTTCAGTATCGAATGTGAGTGCTTTTACTGTTTGAGCCATATATGGAGTATAGCTTATCAGAAGCGACGCTTTTTCGCACATCATAATGACTCCTACTTTGTGGGTCACAGATAATTCCTTCGCCGTCACTCAAGAATTTCTCTGACCACGGCTCGCGGTTCTGTCAGCTGACCTCACAACGCTCCGCCCGTCCACATAGCGAAAAACCTGCCGCAGGGCAGGTATTTTCGTCTGTGTGGACCAGCGGGGGATCGAACCCCGGACCTCCTCATTGCAAATGAGGCATTCTACCACTGAACTACTGGCCCATAACTAACTTGAGAAATTTAACACAGCCTTAGCGCATCGCCAACTTGATAGCGTGCTGAAGGAATTCAGTCACAGAAGAACCTACGGATTCGAGCATAGGCTTGAATGAGGCTCCTTGGTATAACCCCGGTATCGCGTTGACCTCCAAGAGATACGCCGTACGGGGTGTACGGATGATGTCTGCGCGCGAGAAGTGAGACAGCCCGAGTGCGCGATGGGCGGCACGTGCCAGGTCTGCGATTGCCTGCTTTTCCTCGTGAGTAAAATTGCTTGGCACATTGTGGCGCAGACTCCCTTCGTGGTGATGCGCAAAATGCAGATGACGTGCACCGGAAGGCAGCTCGACATGCGCAGGCGGAAGTGCATACAGCTCTTCTCCACGGAAATCTTCGATGAGTCCGACGCTCGCTTCTTCGCCGCGTATGTATTCTTCGACGAGGGCTGCTCCGTAGGCATCGAGCACATCACCAATGACATCCGGCAAATCGAGAAGCGTTTCGGCTAGACGCAAGCCATTGGAGGCTCCTTCCTGAGCAGGCTTCACCACGTACGGAGGACCGAATTGGGAAAAGACGAGTTGCGACATATCCGCTGTGGTCAGCGCATTTCTGAGCGAAAACGAAACAGCCCGCGGCATACGGATACCCGCTTTTTGCAAAATCTCACGTGCGCGTATCTTATTCAAAGAAAGTGCCGCAGCTTGTGAACGCGCCCCTGCGTACGGGACACCTGCACGCTCCAGTATCCTCTGAACCGTTCCGTCTTCACCCACACCACCGTGAAGCGCATTCAAAACCACATCCACTTGCGATAAAGCGCGGGCAGGGTCCGCAGGAACTCCACGCAAATGCCAGTACCCTCTTTTATCAATATAAATATCGCGGGTGTCGTAGTGAGTCTCAGGGAGTGCAGCGAGCATCGCGGCACCCGTCTTGAGCGAAAGCTCGTATTCGCTTCCTGTCCCACCCCGCAAGATACCGACGCTCGTGCGTGCCATGCAGTAATTGTAACACTCCTGACTGTTGGTTACGTTCGTGCTACTGCGGAAGGTTGAAAAGATTCTTGTCGGGAGACCACCAAGGAGAGCAGTCCCACGATCTGGTCGTGAGGTACGAATTAATAATCTCTTTTGGGTCATTCCCCTGCAACATGACAATGCTTGTAGCCGGATCGACGTGATAGGTACCGTCATTCAAAATACGCACAATCAATTGACCTCCCAGATTTGCTTTTACCGTCACTACCTTAAGAAAAATATTGCCTTCTGCGATGCGCAAAATCCCGTCATCCGTACCGTCGAAATC
>CAMTYD010000018.1:0-13407 GCA_947085915.1 uncultured Parcubacteria group bacterium | reverse complement strand
CCTTATCACTGTAAATAACGACGTCGACATTTGATTTGAAGGAAGAGGGGAGCTTCTTGTCCAGCTTACCGGCAGAGCCGTTCCTTGAGCGTATCTCCTTGATTTTTTTGTAGTACTTATCTGCAACGAAGAGGTCTTTGCTTTTAAGGGCGTGCGCACCTAGGGACTTATCAAACTCGTCGTAGTCATCCTCGGTGAAATTCTCGAAAAATCGCTCAGCAGGGAAGATGGAATACACGTCACCAACAGTCTTGAAGAGATCTTCGTATATGTTCTTAATTTCCCTCTTGCCCTCATAGAAGACTACCCGGGGGGTATTGCTTGCTTCGTCCTGTATTTGAGCCATTTCTTGGACGCTTGCCTCCAAAAGTGCGGTTTTCCTCTTGAAATTCGCAAGAATCTTCTGTGCTTTCACCGCTGAGTAGAATATCCGTTTTCCGACCGGTTCCCGGAGCACAAACCCTTTTATCAATAGGTAATCGATGTGTTCATAGCAGGTCGCACGTTTGATTCCGGATTCCCGGGCCAGCTCGGCGACTGTCATGCGTCGTTTGTGCAGAAGCGTCAGGTATATGGCAGCTGCCTTCTCTGAAAGGCCTATTTCTTGGAGGACTTGAAAGGGGTGGGGTTGGCTCACAAGGTCATTTTTGCACCTTTGCAAAATATGTCAATCTTTCCGACACATTTGCCATTTATGAATCTATAACGGGGCTTAAAATATGACGTTCGTATAAGGTAATGACGGATATTACAGCATAAAATATGTTATCAGTCTACAATGCTGGCAACTGGAGATGGTTCCAGTGTTCATTGAAAGGCGAAAGTCATGTCGAAACTCATTATCTATCTTGCCATGTCGTTCTTAGCTTCGGTTTTTAGCTCAGCTCATGCTCAGGTTATGGCCATGGTGACCCTTGTTCCTGAGCATCGCTGGGTCGAGATAAAGAACCCGGAACCAATTAGGCACCGGAACAGCTCCTTCAGCTTTGGGGACGTTTGTGCCTTGAAAGTGGGGAATCTTCTTACGGTTGTTGGCTCTGTCGATCGCCAGATGTTGGTCCGTTATAGCGCACCTGGTGACGTTTTCGGTGCAGCATGTCCAGACGGCGTTCTCTTCCAATTGTCGCGACAGGATTTTGAGGCGATGACTGGGCGTATGACCAAGGTCATCGAAGGGATGAACCGTCTGAAGGCTTCACCCTAGATGTGATTTCTTCTTGCCGAACTGCCTCCGACTTCAGAGTTGGAGGCATTTTTTTTTACAATGTGATAGGATGCGCCGAACGGGGCGTAGTATACCGGTAGTACGCTTGGTTTGGGACCAAGTAGACCGAGTTCGATTCTCGGCGCCCCGAATATGTGGATTGCATTTGCTCTGGCGAGCGCGCTTCTGCTCGCCGTGCGGCGCATTTATGAGAAAGACCTCACCTCGCGCTTTGGTAATTTCTCGCTGAGCTTCCTCCTGATGATTTTCTCAATCCCGGCAGTGCTGGTGCTTTTTTTCTTTTTTCCCATACCTGAAAATATCTTCGCACTCCCGTGGGACTTCTGGTGGCCGCTCATCGTCATATGGGTGATCCTGTATCCGCTCCAAAATTACCTCCTCTACCGCTCGCTCCGGGAAGGGGAGCTGTCGCAGGTGACGCCCGTCTCGGCGCTTCTGCCAGTGTTCAATATCGTCCCATCGTTTTTCCTTCTGCAGGAACTTCCGAATGTGTTTGGTGCCGTGGGCATCATTTCCACGGTCGTTGCTACGTACTTGCTTCTTACGGACCTGCCTGCGCAGCCAGGCGTTCGCTCGGGACAGAAACAAAAATATAATCTCCCCGTGCTCATGATGGTGGGCACGGTACTCTGCACCGCTCTTGGCTCCACACTCGACAAAATTGCGATAGAGGTTTCGACGCCCGTTTTCTACGTGTGCGTAAATATGATCGGTGCGTCATTGGTATTTCTCGCGCTCACGTACTTCTACCGGCAACAACACGAGCTTGCGCGCGTCAAAGAATCTTTCTGGACGTTCACTCTGCTCGGAGTGGTCATGGCGCTCGCATTTGTCGCCTTCGCAACGGCCTTTACGCTTGGCCCCACATCCTACACGCTCGCGATACGCTCCGGTGGATTCATCATCGCCGCACTCTGGGGAGTTTTCTTGCTCAAAGAAAGTTTCTCGACGCGCAAAATGGTGGCGCTTTCACTATTCGTGCTGGGAACCATTGCGCTCGCGGTCAGCTAATTCTTTCCGAGCTCGGCGAGGTAGAGTTCAATAAGTCGTGGGGCGACCTTTGTATTGAATTCGAGGGCTTGGGCGGCGACATCTCCTCCGAGGATGGTCGCAATGTCAAAGCGCGACTGCGCTGCGATATCGCGATCGATATAGCTGAGGCTAACGGCGCGTAAGTCGCGTGCGGCGGTGGTCGCGCCCTCGCTCGTCGTTGATATGAGCGCGATGAGCCTACCCCAGGCGTTGACGACAGCACCCCCAGAAGAGCCGCCTTGTGCTCCGACGATGCCTCCGAGCGAGATGAGGTCGACCGTCTTTGTGACGAAGGTCATAAGTTGTCCGATTGTCGTAACCGATGAGGCAGGGTACATATTGAACTGTGCCGCTGCGGCAAGGAATTCTGCCGGGTAGCTCACTGCCAACACCTGATCGCCTTTGAATCCGATAGCTTCACGCGTATCAACGACCAGGTGGGGGAATGGATTGGGGACGGGTGTACTGTCGAGGCTGCCTGTAATGCGGAGGAGTGCGTAATCATGTTCTCCTGTGCCCGTCGGATGTGCATCGGAGATTTCCTTTGCATGTATCTCTACCCACACCGGTGGGATGTAAAGAATTTCCGCGCTCCATCGGGGAACTGCGGGTGCTCCTGTGCGGACAGTGCATGAAAGATTGATGCGGTTACTCTGCGCGAGAAGCACGTATTGAGCGACGTGAGCATTCGTCAGGATGACGCCTCGTGGGTCGATGATGACTCCAGAACCGGAGACGGGAGAAAGAGTGTTCCCGCCTCGTGGTTTGCAGAGAATATTGACGAGAGCCGGTCGTGTAATTGCATCTATCGATTCAAATGATACCGGTGCGAAAGAGTAGGGGTTTTGAATGCGTCTCGCCTGGTTGCCGGACGTTTCTTGCACGGCCGGCTGTTGGACGGGTGTCTTTTTTGTCGCAGCTTTGACTGTGGTTGTGGCGACTTTTTTGGGTGTCGTTGTGGCTCGAGGTGGGGGAGGAGGAACTTCGAACCCGACATCTGCCGTCGCTGTTTGCGATACGGATGTCGTAGTCGCCACGGCCTGGACAACGACCGTGTGTGGCTCCTGCGCGAGAAGATAAAAGAATCCAGCGGCAATAAGCCCGAGAGCGGTCAAATTGAGGGCGAGTGATTGCATGCGCGGGGACATAGATTTGAATATACGCTCTCGCGGTAGTTTTCGCAAAAAACCGAATTCGGTGTATGCTCTTTTGAAAGCGGGATTAGTTTAGTGGTAAAACGACAGTTTTCCAAACTGTGGTCGGGAGTTCGATTCTCCCATCCCGCACAGAAACGAAAAAACCGCACTATGGCGGTTTTTTCACAACAACACTCTTCCGAGAATTATTTGACTGCGTCCTTCAAGGTCTTGGAAGCGCGGAACTTCGGCACTCGCATCGCCTTGATCTGGATAGTCGCACCCGTTCTCGGGTTGCGGCCTGTACGACCGGCACGTGTCTTAGCCTGGAAGATACCCAAGCCCGCGATAGATACCTCGTCGCCCTTTTTGAGGGTGTCGGTAATCATCGCGATGATTGCCTCTACTGCACGCTCGCCATCTGCCTTTGTGCAGCTGATGGTCTGAGCAACTTTCTCAACCAAATCCATTTTATTTGCCATAGATTTTCTAATTACCTTTATTAAATAACTTTCATCATGCGCACTCGACCTCTATACGACCATTTTGAGCCGTATATTCCGCCTGTCAATTGACAAAGTGTCATTATCCACAGCTTTTGAGCCGCGGAATTGCAACCCAAAATATGGCTCAACAGAGGCTTTAAATCGGGCACCCTTCCTAAGGTTTCCTTATCTAGCGTACTCAATGACACGGGTCTCGCGGATGACGGAGATTTTTATCTCTCCCGGATACTGCATGTCTTTCTCTATCTTGTCTGCGATGTCGCGGGCGAGCTTGCGTGCTTCGAGGTCGGTGATGGCTTCAGGCTTCACGATGACGCGCACTTCGCGTCCTGCGGCGATAGCGTAGCTCTTCTCGACACCGGGGTTGCTGTTGGCGATAGCTTCCAATTCGGTGAGGCGTTTGATGTAGTTTTCGACTGAATCACGGCGGGCACCTGGGCGGGCACCTGAAATGGCGTCGGCGACCTGGACAATCATCGATTCAGGGGTTTCGTACGGATATTCTTCGTGGTGTGCCTGCATCGCTTTGACCACCTCTTCACTCACGCCAAATTTCTGAAGGATGCGGCGACCGATTTCGACGTGTGTGCCGGGGACTTCATGGTCCACAGCCTTGCCGATGTCATGGAAGAGGGCACCTGCGCGAGCTGTTGCTTCGTTGGCACCGAGCTCAGCAGCGAGCATGCCCGCCATATGAGCGACTTCGACTGAGTGGTCGAGTACATTCTGGCCGTAGCTTGAGCGGAAGTAGAGCCGCCCGAGAATCATGATGAGTTTCGGGTCGAGATTCGGCACCTTGGCCTCAAAGGCTGCTTCTGCACCCTTCTTCTTGATGATGTTGTTGATTTCTTGTTCAGCTTTCTGCACAGACTCTTCTATCTTTGCGGGCTGGATGCGGCCGTCGAGAATGAGATTCTCAAGTGCGATGCGTGCAATCTGGCGGCGGATAGGGTCGTACGAAGAAAGGGTGATGGTCCCCGGGGTGTCATCAACGATGACGTCCACACCTGTCGCGCGCTCGAATGCACGGATGTTGCGGCCCTCTTTGCCGATTATTTTGCCTTTAATTTCGTCATTCGGGAGGGAAATCGTGGTCGCCAAGACGTCGGAAACGACTGAATTACCGAGGCGGTGCACGGCAGTCACGAGGATTTCATTGGCGCGATGCTCCAATTTCTCATTGCCGCTTATTTCGAGCTTGCGCATGCGGCTCTCGATGTCGTTTTCATTCTGCTTCTCGATAGATTTCAAGAGGTCACTCTTGGCTTCTTCTGCAGTAAGGCCTGCCACTTTCTCGAGCTTCTCCTGGCTTGCGAGGGCAAGCTCATCGAGCTTAGCCTTGGCGGCTACAACCTCTTCATTTTTCTTCACGAGGTTCTCCTGCTCGAGGTCAAGATTAGTCTGGCGCTTGTCCAAGAGCTCTTCTTTGCGTATCAAACGCTCTTCGACTTGCTTGAGATCGAGCGCCCGGGTCTTCAGCTCGTCCGTGACGCGACCCTCCGTCTCTTTTGCGCGTGATTCTGCTTCTTCGGTAATCTTCTTCGCGCGTTCTGTGGCGTCGAGCTGCATCTTGCGGATCTCGAGTTCCATCGAGCCCCGCTTACCTAAAGAAATAATAAGTCGGAGGAAATATCCGATAGTGATTCCTGCGACGCCCGAAAGGGCGAGCAGGAGGATGATGATTTTTAATGACATACGCGTGGGTTTTCCCCCGCGTGAGTGTTTATGTGCGCGACAAAACTACCAGTGTCTTAGCCACTTTTGTAATTGCTTGGAGCGCGACTATCGGCTCACGGGAAGAAACAAAATTGAATTTCATAACTAACTAATGGGTACTTCGGCAATATACCACAGGAGGGGAAAACCGCTACATGAAGCGGGTCGCGGTTGGTCTTTTCTGTCTGCGGGGCAGTCAGCGCGCTCTCTAGCGGGGGAGGTTGTTTTTCCGGTGAGGACCTGTGCGAAAGTCCCGCAAACGGAACAAAGAACCTCCCCCGCCGGGCGCCTGTTACACCAACACTTTGTCGATAATGCCGTATTTGACCGACTCGGCGGCGTCCATGAAGAAGTCGCGGTCGACATCCTTTTCTATTTTGTCGAGCTTTTGACCTGTATTTTTGGCGAGAATCTTGTTGAGCCGTTCGCGGATTTTGAGTATCTGCTTGGCTGTGATCTCGATATCTGCCGCCATGCCTTCGGCACCTCCTGACGGCTGGTGAATCATGATTTCTGCGTTCGGAAGCGCGAACCGTTTGCCTTTCTGCCCCGCCGAAAGAAGGACGGCAGCCATAGAAGCAGCCATGCCCACGCAGACAGTGGAGACATTCGGCTGGATATGGTTCATGGTGTCCAAGATAGCGAGGCCTGCCGAGACGTGGCCGCCCGGGGAGTTGATATAGAAAGAAATGTCCTTCTTAGGGTCTTCGGAGGCGAGGAAGAGGAGCTGCGCCACGACGAGATTGGCGACGTCGCCGTCAATTCCGCCACCCAAAAATACGATGCGCTCCTTGAGAAGGCGCGAATAAATATCGTATGCGCGTTCTCCCATAGAGGTCTTCTCGATGACCATCGGTACCAGCATTTGAGCTTTTGTGTTGTTCATAGGAAAGAGTGTACCCCAAAGCAATTTTTTCTCAAAATTGCAACGGGGCGCGGTAGAAAAATCAGGGCGAAGTCAAACGCCCATGTATTTCAACAGGCTTTCGAACCTAGAGCCCAAGCTCAATCTTGCTTTCGACTTCACTCTCACGCTCATTCGTGTCGCTCGAGACGGAGATGAGAGCTTCTATCTGGGTGGCAGTCTCCAGGGCTGCATCAAAATTCGAGGAGGCTTCTTCTTTGTTGCCACGCGCAACTTCTGCATCCCCGGAAGAAAGCTCCTCCGCTGCAGCCTTGAGGCGCGTCTCTGCTTGCGCGCGAGTAGATGTCGCCAGTTGCTTGGGAGAACGGTCGAGGAATCTTTTCGTTGCTTCGATGCGAGCCTTGGCTGCTGTCCGGTGACCTCTCGTTACAGTTTCTAATTGATCGGCATCCTTCTCGTTTACATCTTCGGCGATTGCTTTCACCTCGAAGCGTGCGCTCATCATCATTGCGGTATTGGCGGTATCAGCCGCGGCTCCGGTACGTGTAATCGCTTTTACAGCGCGCACACCCTCGAGTATATTCTCGCGGGCAACTTTGATTGCGCCGATTTTCGCTTTCACATCCCGAGCGTCAGGCACGTCGTTTTCATCTTCGAGTTTTTGGCCGCTTTCTCCCGCGCTTTTCACGTGCGCATCAAGGTTTGTTTCTATCTCTGCGCGCGTGATTTCGTTGAGCTCACCTGAGAGCGCGAGGGTCGCAGCTTCTTCAAGCCGGCGTTCTGCACGGCCTACCGCCCAATCTGCCTTCGCTTTCGGACTTGTCGCGAGGGTCGCACGCATTTCTTCGTTTACATGCACTTTGATGGGGTAGAGAATATCTCCCGGCAACGCACCCTCTGCGGCTGCTGCGGTGCCGCCGACGACGACTACGAGAACTGCGACAAAGGCCGGTATTGAGTGCCGCATAAAAAAGCCGGAGGCATTGCTGTGAGCAGGAGTTGTGTCGGGGGCGGGTTCTGTCACCCGGATAGGGCGCATTTTTACGTATTCAGAAAGGAGGGCGCGCGTTTTCTCCCGTGCCGCGTCGTCCATGCGGATTGAAGTAGCAGCTTTTATTTTTGCCGCTATCTCCGGGTCTTCTTTTTTGAAAATATGCATGAATTTCATAGATTTGTATTTGGTCCGAGGATGTTCTTCAGTTTCTCGATGCCTCGATGGATTCTCACTGAGACGACGTTTTCAGAAAGTCCTGTAATCCGCGCTATCTCCTTGGGCGGAAGGTCTTCAGTGTAGCGCAAGAGAATGATATCGCGGTAGGTCTCATCAAGCTGGTCGATACCCTTACGTACGAGGGACATTTCTGCGCTCACGACCGCCTGTTTTTCGTCGGCACTGTCGTCAGACACGGCAAATCCTTGGTCATCAATGAGCGCATCCAGTGAGACGGAGCGCTTCTTCCGGTATACATCTACAACGAGATTGTAAGCGGTCCGGAACAGGAATGGCTTCCATTCGCGAATCACCCCGCCGCCTTGGCGGTAATCCCATGCACGTGTAAACGTCTCCTGCGTGAGGTCACGCGCGACCTCTCTATCCGCGATCTTCATCGTAAGGAAGCGAAAGAGTGACGTAGAGTACTCATCGTACGCGGCAAGGAATTCCTTTTCCTCCTCCTGTTGTTTAGACGTTTTATCCATAACATTCTTACGTACCTACCATAACATAATGAAATATATTCCGCCTTTTTCTTCATGTGGGTGTGTAAGACAGGTTGCCGCGCATCGTCTTAGGTAGTTCGGGAGGAATATATCCTCCCGCACAGTCCGACAATTATCATCTAATAATAAAATCATCATGAACATCACAAAACAATTCGGTGCAGGTATCGCTTCTGTCGCGGTAGCCTCTGCCTTTACTCTTATGCCGGTAATCGCCCTGGCGAATGAAGGTGGCAAGAATACCGATAACCGCTCTCTTTCTGCTCAACGCGTAGAAATCGCGGTCAACGCTTCCGGCAACGTACTTGTCCGTGGCGCCAAAGTCACCGGTATCAATGGCAGCACGCTTACTGTAAGCACGACCGCAGGAGCATCGACGCTCTCATGGGCAGTCACGACCGATAGCTCCACCGCTTTCGTCACATCATCAGGTTCGGGCTCTTCACTCGCTCAGATAACGGTAGGTGATACGGTGAGCTTCGCCGGCGCCCTTACCGGCTCCGGTCTCGCGGTCAAAGCAACTGCAGTAAAGGATTGGACGCTTGGTGCAAGCGAGCGCTCTATCTCAGGAACTGTGCAAACAGTAAATAGCACTAGTACGTCACTCGTACTCGGCAATGGTAATGGGAAAGACAACGACAACGACAGAGACGACAAGGTAAAAGCGACCATCCAATTCACCGGCAGTACTCGCATCGTTCTCAATGGGGCAACGACCACATTCGCTTCCATTCAGACGGGCGACAAAGTAAAAGCCACCGGCACCATGAACGCTGACCGTACGGTACTGACGGCGACCTCGGTCACAGTCATTCGGCCAGCGATAAAACTCGGGAACGATGACTTCACTAAGAAGATAAAACTCTGGTTCTCCGGTCACGGTTTCTTCGGAGGTAAGAATGGTGACAATGATAAGAGTGGGAAGGACAACTAACTTTCACTCCTAAAAAATGTCCCGCCGATGGCGGGACATTTTTGTTTAGTGTTCGTGGTGGTGATGCTGGGGTAGCGGCGTCGTGTCTCCCTCGAGGAATCGAAGCGTGGCATCATTGCGCATCGCGTGGGAAATGTGAGCACGGAGCGCTATCGCGTCAGCGGCAGGGTAGTGCTTTTTGGCGTGTTCGAGCTCGTGCTCAAGAGCTTTTTCATCGGGCTCGATGGATTCCTTGCGCGCGATTTCGGTCAAAACGAGACGCACCTTCGCGCGCTTGTCGGCTGCGTCTTTCCATTCGGCGCGGACTTGTTCGCGGGTTTTCTTGGTTTGCGCAAAATAGGATTCAAGTGTCTGCCCGATACGTGAGAGGTCATCCTTGAGACGAGCCTCCATATCATCGAGTTCGTATTCACGCAGCGCCGCAGGGTAGGATATTGTTGACTCCGTGACGAGCTCGTCGAGAATAAGTGCACGGCGCTTTTCCTTCGCCTGCATTTCCTTTTCGGTCTTAATATTGACGCGGAGCGCCTCGGAAAATTTTTCGGCACTTTCATATCCGAGCGACTGCACAAATGAGTCATCAAGTTCCGGCAGATCTTTCACCTCTGCTGCGCGCGACTCTTCTGCCGCTTTCTGTGCTTCAGTGCCGCTCTCCATTTTGTCTATTCGAGCTCTTTCGCGGCGCAGATGCGTCAGCGCTTGCATGTGTTCTTCGTCGGACACAGAGACCTCCTCTTTTTTGTCCGCGTGCTTCTTTGCGATTTTCTTGTAGTCGGCCAACTCGACGGAAGGGGCGAGTGAGGCGCGTGCGGTGAAGGTGAGTGGCTTGCCGGATTCCGGTGTATCGGTCGTGACACGGGGGGATTCAATAATAAGGAGCTTTTGAGCCGCAAAAAGCTCAGGGAGCTCGTGTTGTATCGCTTGTTGTACCGCTTCGCGTAAGACCGCACCCTCACCGTAGACTTGTAGTATTTGCTCCTCGGGTGCTTTGCCCGGTCGAAAGCCGTCGAGCTTTGCGGTCTTTTTAATTTCTTTTAGTGCTTCAGTGCGGTAGTGGAGAAGGAGCTCCGCAGGTATTTCCGCTTTTATTTCGGCCTCCCACGCGGCGTCATCGCGCGTGACCTTTACATTCGTCAGTTTTGTAGACATCGCAGGAGTGTACCGATAAACGTTCGTGTACGCAACGATATGTACTTATATTATCCGGTCGGTGTTTATAGGTACGGAGAGGCGGATGAAGTTTATTGGATCGAATTGCCCGGGATGAGTGGCAGCATGCCTTTCGAATTTTGTGAATTCAAATGTGCACCCCAAAAATAGAATGCGCCGATCAGGAGGAGTGCGACAATAATGATGATGCCGACGATAGAACCTACGGAAGATTTTCTCCCGGGAGGCAACAGGTGGTCGGTGGGGTCAAAGGGAGGCTGGTTGGAAGGAGGCATCGCCCCTATTGTAGCACTGCCGATTACAGACTTTCTGAAGCCGCTGTGGCATCTGCATTTGTTTGAGTCTCAAACGCGTTCATGTTTGTCGCACTCAATTCTGCTTCGATTGCAGCGGCCTCGTCGGAGCTACTTGTCTCAGGCATCCACGCCTCATCTCCCGAGTCGCCCGGTATGAAAGGAAGGTCGGCCATCTTGTCTTTGGGCTCTTGCATCCAGAAGTAGAGACCCCCGATCACGAGAAGGGTGATGATGACGATGGTGCCGATGAGCGGACCGGAAGAACTCTTCGCTGATGTGGCAGAGGATCCCTGGTTGTTGGATTCGTTGGGTGTATTTGGTTCCATAGAATGTTGGTAGCGGTTAATTCGATTCAACAGATGCGCTTGTCTCTGCGGTCGCTGAGGCACGTACGAGTGTCGAGAGTGCTTTTGCGGTGTCCAAGAGTGCCCGATGTGCTGCTTTTACACTTGCCGTCGCCTTGTCGATGGCGGCACGAAGTTGCTCTTTGATTGATGCGGCGTCACTCGATTCAGTAACTGATGCGACGAGCGTGGAGAGTGCCTGCACGTCCACTTTGGCGGTGGCAACAAGGCCCGCCGATGTCGATAGTGAGGCTTCTACCGTCGCGGTGTCGACGCCGCGGGCTTTCAATTTCTCGATGCGTGATTCAATACGCGTGACGATATTGTCGAATTGATTGAGGGCGGCATTCGTGCGGCGCATGACGGCTCCGACGTGTGTCTTTACGAGCGCTTGGAGTCGCTCTTTTATATTGCCTTTGATTTCGGCGCGCGCTTCTCCCCGGATTTCTTTCCGGTCTTCGACGCTTCCTTTCATAATGTCACGACGCTCCGCTCCCGTGGTCGCGTTTCTCATTTCTACGCGCGTTTCGAGACGTTCTACTTTGAGGTCGCCGCGCATTTCCTGCCGGACATCTTTTGCTCTTTGACGCAGCTCGCCTTTCTTTTCCTGCATTACTTGCAGAGGCATCGGACCCGGTTTTGGTCGGGTCGTAGTCGCCTGGACGGTCATCGTGACTTCGGCGCTCGCACTTGTTTCCCCGCTGCTGTTTTCCTCTGCGTAGGCCATTCCCGTGAAGCCAAGCAGTATCGCCAATGCGATGGGAGGGAGTGATATTTTGACTATATTTTGCATAAATAATCTATACATACTTATTAATAGTAAAGAATACGATTGAAAACATTCTACCACTCCAAAAGACGTGAAGATTCGATGAATCTTACATGGATGAGGATTCTGGGGAGTGTCTATTTGGCGAATTTATGTTTGTAGAGCTCGACAGAGTGTTTGACCGCTTCGATAGCTTCTGCACGGCCTTTGATGTCGTTGATAACGACTGGAGATGGTTTGCCTTTGAGTGCTTTGTAGGTCTCGAAGAAATGCTGGTACTCCTTGAGGGTGTGCTTGTTGAGGTCGCTCAAGTCCTTTACATCGTCCCAGCGCTTGTCTTCGACGGGAACTCCAATAATTTTGTAGTCCGAGTCACCGGCATCTATCATTTCTATGACCGCGATTGGCCGTACCGACACGAGAATGCCAGGATGGAGCGGATAGCTGGTGAGTACGATGACGTCGAGCGGGTCGTTGTCGTCCCAGAGCGTCTGTGGTGCAAAGCCGTAATCGAAGGGATATGGAGCAGCAGAGTAATTGACGCGGTCTAGCTTGATAAGGCCGGTCTCTTTGTCTATCTCGTATTTATTGGGAGATCCTTTCGGTATCTCAATAATCGCATTGAACTCTTCGGGTGCGTTGTCGCCGAGTGGGATGTCATGCCAGAGATTCATATCAGGGAAGTGTACCCCATGAGATAATTTCAGTCGAGTGTAGAGATAAGTCTGGTTCTATATCTCACGGGGTGTAGCAGAATGCATCATTTTGCAAAGTGTTGACAGGCCTTTCGTCGGGGTATTAGCTGTCTTGTAATGCTCCCGAATGAGCAGTGAAAATAACCAGTGGAGGAAAGACAGTGAAACTCATTTCGGTTCGATTCTTTCTGCCCGGAAAAGCCGTCACGGAACTCGGTTTATATTACCAGGAACTTGTCGCGGTCTATGTCGCTTGGAACGAAAAGCGCATGAAGTCGGGCGGAAGATGCATTCTCGGTACCATCATGGTCGGCAACGTGTCCCTGCCGCCGTACCGGGAAAACAAGGGTTACCGTGTCGCCATGATTGCGGAGTTTTGCGGCCAGGTTTGTTTGGATCACGGCGATATCTACACGACTCCGGAAGTTGCTCGGGAAGAACTCGCCATGCTTGCTACCGCCTTCGATGCCGAGATCGCGCAAAGCGGTTTGGGTTCTGTTCTCAGAAGTGAGATCACCGCCGGCTTCTGCGTCTGGCCGCGGGATATCGACGGAAAGCTCGGGCAGATGAAGAGTGCTGCCTGACTTCTGACCCGTTTCGGTCCATTTGTAAAAAGCCGGGCTGCGCAACACGCAGCCCGGCTTGAGTCTTTCTGTATTTGTAATTATTCTTTCGAAGTCTCTTCCTTTTTCCCTTCAACCACCTCAGGATTCTCTATCGGCGGAGCTTCTTCTGCTTCGAGTCTTTCTTCCGACATAACGTCCTCCGGGGTCGGGAGATTCTCATCGCCCGCTTGCGCTGAAGCCTCAGGGGTGAGGTCGGCACTTGCGACCTGCTCACCACCTGTCGAGCGGATGTCTATCTTCCATCCTGTGAGGCGTGCGGCGAGACGGACGTTTTGCCCTCCGCGACCGATAGCGAGTGATTGCTGGTCTTCCGCGACCTGCACGATAGCGCGGTTCTCTTCTTCGAGAAGCTCTATCCCCAACACCTGTGCGGG
>CAMTYD010000017.1:0-19388 GCA_947085915.1 uncultured Parcubacteria group bacterium | reverse complement strand
TTTTCCAACAACCAAAAGACCGCGATGCGCGTAGCCGAGGTACGAGGGGCTCTGATTAACACCGCTCAGAGTGCCGGCATCGAAGTTTTTGAATACACGCCAGGTGAAGTAAAGAGCGCGGCTGCGGGAAACGGCAGCGCGGACAAAAAAGCGGTCGCCCGGATGCTTCATGTCCTCATGAAGATTGAAAAGGAAATTGAGCACGACGACGAGTACGATGCGATTGCAATTGCCGTTACACACCTCTCCCGTACTCGAATTGCATAGCTAAAAAACGCAAAAAAGAATACAATGAGCTGAACATATGGCTGCAAAACAAGGTTTTTTTCGACGTATCAAATACATCTGGCGCAGCATGCCGCAATGGCTCGAGGTGAGCATCCTGGTCGCTGCGGCTGCGACCTTTCTCGTAATCGGAGGCGGAATTATTTGGGCGACCATTATGCCGATACCGGCGATAAATAATTTTGAGAATCGTCAGGTTGCGCAATCCACCAAAATATTCGACCGCACCGGCAACATCGTGCTTTATGACGTACACGGCGCGATGCGACGCACCTCTGTCCCCCTTGAAGAAATCTCTCCCTACATTCAGAAAGCGGCGATTGCCATCGAAGATGCGACCTTCTACGAAAACGCGGGCTTCCGTCCGCTTGCCCTTGTGCGCGCCATATGGACGAACATCAAACGCGGCAATCTCCTGAGCGGCCAAGGCGCCTCGACGATTACACAGCAGGTCGTAAAAAACGCACTGCTTACGCAAGACAAGACCATCACCCGTAAGGTCAAAGAAATCATCCTCGCCCTCCGCCTCACACGCGTCTACACCAAAGACCAGATTCTTAATACGTACCTCAACGAAACTCCCTACGGCGGCACCATTTACGGCGTCGAAGAGGCGAGCCAATACTTCTTTGGCGTCCCCGCAAAAGACGTCGACCTGGCGCAAGCTGCCTACATCGCAGCGCTCCCGCAGAAACCAACGTACTTCTCTCCGTACGGAAACCACAAAGACGCACTCGACGCCCGCAAAAATCTCGTACTTGCGAAGATGCTTGAAAATAAGCTCATCACGCAAGAAGAGCACGACCAAGCGGTGAATGAAGTGGTCCAGTTTAATGACCCGAAGAATGCGGGTATCAAGGCGCCGCATTTCGTCTTTTTCATTCAAGAATATCTCGAACAAAAATACGGGGCCGACGCGGTAAACCAAGGCGGTCTCCACGTTGTGACCACTCTCGACTATGACCTCCAGCAAAAAGCGGAAGAGAGCGTCGCGAAATTCGCGCCGGGACTTCTCAAGAGCCTCAATGCTTCCAATCAGGGTATCGTTGCAATAGACCCGAAGACCGGACAGATACTCGCCATGGTCGGCTCCAAGGGATATTTCGACGATACGATAGACGGCAAGGTCAACATTACGATTGCAAATCGTCAGCCGGGCTCCTCATTTAAACCATTCGTCTACGCCACCGCATTTGAAAAAGGGTACACCCCGGACACCGTCATCTTCGACCTTCCGACACAATTCTCCGTCGCTTGCGCACCGTCAGATATAACAAACTTTGCATACCCCTGTTATGCGCCAGGCAACTTCGACGGAGGGTTCGAAGGGCCGATGAAGCTACGCGCCGCGCTCGCCCGATCTGAGAACATTCCGGCCATCAAGCTCCTGTATCTCGCCGGTATACGGAATTCACTCGATACCGCTCACAACATGGGCATCACCACCCTCAAGCTCTCCCCAGACTACTACGGCTTGCCGCTCGTGCTCGGAGGCGGAGAGGTCAAACTCCTCGATATGACAGGAGCGTACGGCGTATTTGCAAACGACGGCGTCAAAAACCCGCCGACCGGCGTTCTTCGCGTCGAAGACACGTCGGGGAACATTCTCGAAACCTACCAGCAAGAAAGCTCGCGCGTGCTCGAGTCGCGCATCGCACGGCTTATCAACGACATCCTCTCGGACAACGTCGCCCGCTCTCCGGAATTCGGCTTCAATTCGCCCCTCTACTTTCCGGGCTACCAAGTCGCAGCCAAGACGGGTACCACCGACGACTTCGATGACGCGTGGATTATCGGCTACACACCGAGCATCAGCGTCGGCGCATGGACCGGGAACAACGACGGCTCGTCAATGGTAAACAATCCGGCTTCATTCATCATCGCGCCGATGTGGCACGATTTTATGGTGTACGCCCTATCGAAGTATTCCTCTCAATCCGATACATTCCCCTCTCCCGGGCCGGACCCCGACGTCGCGACCATGCCGGAGGTTTTGAAAGGCAATTGGAACAGCGATCCCTCGCAGGGAGTCCACGACATCCTCCATTGGGTAGACAAAGATAACCCGCGCGGCGGCAGATCCGGTAACCCTGCACGTGACCCACAATACGCGTACTGGGAATACTCCGTGGCCGCATGGGCAGGGCAACAGGCGAGCACTACTCCTCCGCAGGGTGAGCCGGGAGGGGCACCGGTTGCGACCGGAGGCTTCCGCATCATCTCGCCACAAGCTGGAGCGGTAATTCCTTTCGGTGCAGGAATTAACTTCGGTTCCGAGTCGTCTCAAACGCAGACCATACTCAGTGTCTCGTATTTTGCCAATGGCGCCCTCATAGGCACCTCCGGGCAGCCTCCGTACCTTATCTCCTATCGACCCTCCGCTCCGGGCTCTGTGAGCCTTCGTGCGGTTGCAACACGTGTTGATAGTACGAGCGAAGAACAAACAATTACTTTCTTAGTGCAGTAGGGAGGCGTTTACGTAGTCGGAGGACAAATTTGCCCTGACCCCGCTTTTTCTCATCGGGCCAATCCTTTCCGTAGCTCAAAAAGTGCTCATCGACATCTCGTTCAAGCGGAGTTCTCTCGTGTGCGCCAACATATTCAAATTCTTTTTGAGCCAACCGTGCTATGGAAGCCATTATTTTTTGATCGCGAGCAACTGCGGGGGTATATTGCTCAACTATGATAAGTGCTCCTCCCGGTTTTAAGACGCGCGAAGCTTCTTCCAGCATTGCCAAACGTTTCTCTAGTTTTATAACTCCATAACCGAAAACATTTCTAAATATAATCTGAGAGACCGAGCCGTCTTCAAAACGGAGATGCTCTGCGTCCCCCGCTTCAAACTCGATACGCTCAGTAGTTCCTATCCCCATTCCTCCGAGAGGGTCTCCCACCTGCCGCTGATCCATCCCCTCAGTAAGGTCCCTCCCGATTTTGAGGTGCAAATCTACCGGCTCAATGCCTACGTAGCGCACACCCTTATTCTCATGCATCCAACGTCGATACGACTCGGGCACACTCGTTGGGAGAGGTGAGAGGCCGCTTCCAACCTCAACAATGAGGTGTTCTCGCTCTTTTTCGGACGCACTTTTCAAAACATTTTGTTTTGCTCCGAAATGTTCCGTCATGGTTATCTATTGAGAGGCATCACGAGGTACGTGAACGATCCGTCAGAGACACCGCGAATGACAAGCGGCTTCCCTGCGCCCGCAAAACCGAGGATGACCGAGTCTGATTCGATAATAGAGAGACAGTCGGCGAGATAGCCGATGTGAAAATTAATATCAAGGTCATTACCGGAAATTGCAGCGTCGATTGAATCAGACATCTCCCCTACTTCAGCACTTCGCGCAGTCGCACTGAATATTTTTCGCTTGGGGTACACGTGGAGCCCGACGTGCTGGTCGTTGCCTGAGAATACACGGGCCTTGCGAAGCATTTCCGCAAAATCATTCTTGAGAACTGTTGCCTCCGTTTCAAACGCCTTCGGCATTATTTCTTTGTAGTTCGGAAATGTGCCGTCAACAACACGCGAAACATACCGCACGCCATTTGCCGATATCGACATCTGAGATTCGTCGGTAGAAAGACTTACTTCGTCCGCATCAATGCGCTCAAGTACGTGTGTGAGCTCGAGCGCATGCTTGAGAGGGACGAGAAGCTCTGTCTCGCTCTTCCCCTTTACTCCGGAAATTGTTTTCTCAGCGAGCCGGAAAGAGTCGGTGGCTACACATATAATTATCCCCGGTTTTAATTGTACGTACACACTCCCTAATTCCGGTCGTATCATCGACGGGGAAGCTGCATAAGAGACAGATTGGATGCCGCGCATAAACTCCTCCCGGGATACACTCATACCCTTCGTATCGGTCCCGGCTCCCAATATAGGAAACTCTTCGTGCGGAAGTGCCTTGATAAGTGTTTTTGTACCCCTCGATTCAACCACTAAATTTCCCTCTTCTATTTTTAACGTTATTTTATCTCCGGATATTGAACGTAGTGTTTGAGAGAATACAGAAGCAGAAACCGCAATAATCCCCTTTTCCTCGACATCACAAGGAATCGTAACCTCAATCCCCGCCTCCAAATTTGTTGCCCGTATAACTAATTCACCCTTTCCAGAACCGGCATCTAAAAGAACGCACGAAAGAACAGGGAGGGATTCCTTCTTCCCTGTAATCTTTTCTGCGAGCTGCACCGCATGTAGTATTTTTTCTTTTGTTGTTGTTAGTCTCATATCTAATTATCTATATATAAATACTATTACTACTATT
The DNA here is from genome assembly GCA_947085915.1 of uncultured Parcubacteria group bacterium. Lineage (GTDB taxonomy): Bacteria > Patescibacteriota > Minisyncoccia > Phycocordibacterales > UBA2100 > UBA10103. Next base: position 14,829 of record CAMTYD010000017.1, on the reverse strand, counting down.
AGTGCTGTGGATAGTGGGGAGAAATGATTTTAATGATGAAGCCTCAATGTATTTTGTATGAAGTTGGGTGTTGAGAAGTTCACTGAAACTTTGGGATAGAAAGTGGGTATGGAGATTCATAGTATTTTGGCGGGGATAAGTGGGGAGTTGTCCGAGTGTAATTCAGTAGTTGTTCGTGGACTTATGCACAGGCTTTAGGCGTGGATAAGTGTGCGGATGTGGTCGAGCTCTTGTTCGAGCGAAGGATTTGATTTTATTTCCTCTTTTATTTTTTCGCATGAGTGAATGACGGTGGTGTGGTCGCGTCCTCCGAGCTTTTCCCCGATAGACGGGTACGAAACGCTGAACTCTTCGCGCAGCATGTACATAATTATCTGGCGCGGCTTCACCACTTCCTTCTTGCGGGTCTTCTCATAGATGCTTTTCTCGGGCACATCGTAGTACGACGCGATACGGCGCACGACCTCATCGACCGAGACTCCCCTGTTCGGCTTCACGTTGTGCTTGATGAGTGCGCGGACATCCGCCTGCGTCACGGCCTTACCTTTGAGCTGTGACTTGCACACAATCATATTCAGGACACCCTCGAGCTCACGGATGTTTCCGCGTAGGTTTTCAGCGATATATTGGATGATGTCTTCCGGGATTGAGAAACCGTGCTGTTCGATTTTGGCGCGGATGATGGCGATGCGTGATTCCATATCAGGCTCAGGAATTTCCGCAATCATGCCTGCTCCGAAGCGACCCCGGAGCCTGTCTTCAAGGCCCGCCAAGAGCGCGGGGTGCTTATCGCTTGAGAATACGATTTGTTTGTTGTTGTCGCGCATCGCGTTGAAGAGATGGAACAATTCTTCCTGCGTTTTCTCTGTGTTCGCGATGAATTGCACGTCATCCATGATGAGTACGTCGTACTGGCGATATTGGTCTTTGAAATTATTCGCGTGCCCTGCGCGGACGGCGTTGATGTAATCAACGGAGAAGCGCTCTGATGTCACGTACAAGACTTTTTTGTTGGCGTGTCCTTTTTTAAAGTAATTACCCACTGCTTGTATGAGGTGAGTCTTGCCGTGACCGGTGGAACCGTAGATAAAAAGCGGATTATAGGCGAGCCCCGGCCGGTCGAGGATTGCTTTTGCGGCTGCGTGCGCAAGTTCGTTGAACGGCCCGACGACAAAAGTCTCAAAAGTGTACCGTGGATTTAAATTATCACGCTTATCGATATAGAGACTGCCCAAATCGAGCGACGTGTTCTCCTGAACCTGCGGGCGCGGCATCTTGCGCTCCGTCGGCGCTGCTGCGGAGCGATGAACCGCGTATTCTACGGTGCGAATTGAGCTGTCGAGCCCGCGGAGAGCCTTCATAATAAGTTTATGATGCTTTTCCATGAGCCATTCTTTGACTATTTTCGATGGAACAGCCACGTGGACGATGTTTCCGTCGCGACTTGCGATGTCGGTATTGCGAAACCAGGTACGGAATGAGGCTTCAGATGTGCCCAATTCGATTTGCACGAGCGCGTTCTGCCATAATTCACGATTACTCATAGAAATTGTAGTCATGCGCAATCAAGTTCCACATTATACGCGCGGCGCACCTCTGTGGAAGCTCTCGACTCGGTCATGCCACTGTTTATAACCTGTGGATAGGGTGGGGAGAGTGGTTTTGCGCGCTGATGTGGCATTGTCAGACATGAAGTTCGCTACGATTGTTTTCTGTATCACCACTGCCGCATGTCTTTCCGGCTCTTTTGTTTGCTGCGCGGGGTCTGAAAACGCCGCATCAGCACTTCTTATTGGTGCGGACGGGTGTCGTCGGCGCTCCTGTTACAAATACTCATCGCCCAGCCACCTCATTCCGAGAAATCCTCTAAGAGCCTTGAAAGGTTGAATTAATTAGGAATACGGGTATAGTGGTCGGCATGTCGACTAAACGAAATTGGCAGCCAAAGAAGCGTAAGCGTGTGCGTACACACGGTTTTCGTGCGCGTTCTGCCAGTACTTCAGGGAAGAATGTGCTGATTCGCCGCCGCCGGAAGGGTCGTGCGAAGCTTACGGTCTAGACCCCGCTCATGCCAAAAAAATACCGGCTCTCACGTGCCGACTTTACCCGCCTCCCCAAGGCCGCTCGCCGTATTCACGGCGAATATTTTTCACTTACCGTAACCCCCCTTCCCTCTTCGAAAGGCCCACGCGCCGCTTGCGTGGTTTCCAAAAAAGTATCCGCGCGCGCTGTCGACCGGAATCGAATCGAACGCCGTTGTCGAGAAGCACTCCGTCCATTGCTCTCCAAAATAACAAAGCCGGAAGCATTCCTCTTCTACGCCAAGAGAGAAGCTCGAGAAGCGTCCACTTCCGATGTGGCGCGTGATGTCGAGAAGCTATTGAGAAGTATCGCTGCGCGGGACGCGCCCCGTTAGAGGCTACCTCCGATTTTTTTCTGAGTCCGTCGGGCTTTCGAGGTCTTTGCTTTCCTTGCCTCTAACGGGGTACAATAGCCCACACTATGATATCTCAGTGGTTTCATGCGGGTATCTATGACCCGCTCTACAACGGGCTGACTTTCTTCGTCGGTATTATCCCGTCGCACGATATTGGTCTCGCCATCATCGCACTCACCATCGCCGTGCGCATCGTTATCTATCCGCTCTCAAGCCGTGCAATCAGGGCGCAGATGGCGATGAAGAAGGTTGCCCCTGAGGTAGAACTCCTCAAGGTGAAGTACAAGGACAATCGTGAGCAGCAAGGCAGAGCAATTTTCGCACTCTATAAAGAGCGCGACGTGCACCCCTTTGCTTCAATCGGACTGATGCTTATCCAATTCCCTGTTCTCATCGGACTCTACTGGGTTTTTTATGCAGGAGGATTCCCCAATGTCGATGCGTCTCTCCTGTACTCGTTCGTCAACGTCCCCGCAGCAGTCAACATGGAGTTTCTCGGCCTTCTTGATATGTCACAGAGGAGCATCATCTTGGCGGTACTTGCCGCTGCGACACAATTCGTTTACACACGGCTTTCGATGGGGCCGCGACAAAAAACACCCGAGGCAACCCCCGTGGAGGCTTCTCTGTCCGGGGATATGGCGAAGAGTTTTGACCTCCAGGCACGTTACATGCTTCCGCTCATCATCGGCGTTATTGCGTATACCATTCCCGCCGCAGCGCCTCTCTACTGGGTCACAAGCAATGTATTGATGATAGTGCAGGAATACGCGATGGGCAGGCGATTTGGGAAAGACGTGTAGACCACTAAAGCAACTTTTGTTCAATGTTGCTGTGATGGTATACCCCGTGAGATAAGTTCACCTGGGCCTCCTGTTTTCCGAGTGTCAGTGCGGGATAGAAAATATCGAGAGGTTGAGCGTGTCTATCTCATGGGGTATAGTGCCCCGCATGGAATCAGTCCTCGCCATCCTCAAGGAATTGCTCGCCGCTGCGGGTATTTCCTATTCGAATATCGAACAAAGCTCGATTGCAGGGCAGGAAATATTTTCTATACGCACTGATGATGGCCGCACGCTTATCGGGGCGCACGGAGATACGGTGTACGCGCTCGATTTTCTTGTGAAGAAAATATTGGAAAGCCGCACTCCTGCTCGTCTGGAGGGTGCCACGGTGGAGCGACTTCCCATGTTTATCATCGACGTCAACGACTATCGTACGAAGCAAATAAAAGACATCGAGGCGAAAGCGCTCATGATGGCTGAGCGCGCACGCTCACTTCAATACGACGTGGAGCTCTCCCCCATGAGCGCTTATGAGCGTCTCATCGTCCACACGATTCTCCAGGATGCTCCAAATGTAAAAACTGAATCTCAGGGAGAGGGGCGCAATCGTAGAGTTGTAATCAAATACTCAGCAGAGTGAACGCTAAAAGAGGCGAGTTCACTAGCACGCTCCGTCACAGCCCGTGCCTGTATTCAGGCCGTTGATAGACGAATCGTAGGTTCCACCGGTGCCGCCGAAGTAGGAGTTGTTCGCAGGAGGAGTCGTGAATTGCTGCGTCGAGCCTTGGGTCGCTTGCCCGGGTGCTCTTTGCTGCACCGGCGTAATATTACGCAAAGCTTTCAAGCTCAAAATATCCTTGTTCACTTGATAAAGGATGAGATATATTCCCAAAAGAAGTAATAGGCCGAGGGTTACGTCCCTAATGATGTCTTTCGCTTGCCCCTTGTGGCTCCACATGTCGGACTGTCCCATGTACAGGTAGCCTGCGTACGCGAGCCGAAGTACGGCGAGGATAGCGCCGATAGCGATGGCGAATTTGAAAAGGCCGTTTACGAAGCCGGCGAAATCACCTGAGCTATAGATTTGACCCAGCTTCGAACCCGATGGGGTTTCTGCAAGAGGCACAAATGCTTGCGCGTGCGCGAGGAGTGGCAGAAATATGCACGTAAGGAGGATGAGAGTCGCGCACCATCCGTATAGTTGATACCGTTGTTGCATATTTATTTTCCGAGCCGGAAGAGCCAGAGTGATTTATCGCCCGCGTTCATAAATGTAATGTAATTTCCTGAACGATCTACGACAATATTCTCGATATCAATGGGTGTATTTGATGGTGGTGTGTGGATCAGTTCTGCGGTACCTGCGCTCGCATCGATGCGCCACAGCGCATCGGATGAATGAGCAGCCCCTCGGTACCAATTGTCGAGAAAATTCTGTCCGGTAGACCCTTGCGGGACTCCGCAGTACGCCACGAAGTCTTTTCCGGGTGACCATGCGCACTTATCTGCGATAGTTCTCACGGGAATTTGCACAGCCGTCGCATCTTGTCCGGTGCGCGCAAAAAGACGGAGTTCGCCGCGGGACGATTGGCTCCAGAGGAGGCCGCTTCCCCCCGGTTGCATGCGTAGGACAAGCCCGGGAACGGGCCCGAGGAGCGGGTTGAGAGTCCCGTCTTTTTTCAATTCATATCCGTAGCCCGGCACTCCGTCAGCAGCGGATTGCACAAGGAGGGTGCGACCATCTTCGAGGATGGCCGGTCTCCAGCTCACCACCGCTGATTCAAGCAGCGTCTTTTGTTTGTCTCCGTTCCACTCAGCGCTCACAACAGCGCTACCGGCAGAGCTTCTGACGACGTATAAGAGTGCGCCGGAGACCGGGTGAGCGCTTAGACCCACCATATTCTTTGCAAGCTCCCGCCCAGTGAGCGCCCGGGCTGAAGACGACGCTGTCGAGGCGTCACTATTTGTCGCGATAATACCCACGAAGGTCGATATGTTGCCGGCGGTATCGAGCGAACGCTCAAAGACGTGACCTGTCTCCGAGAGGAGGGCTTCGTAGATTTTCGGCATGAGTGTATTCGTGAGCCGTGTCACTTGTCCCGTCTCGGGATTTGCTTCCAACACGTAACCGCTCGCGCGTTCTACATAGCGCACGCGAAGGCTCGCTCCACTCCCTGTAAATACCTGTCCTGCGGTTGGTTTCGCTTCTACCCGCCACAATTGTGCCGGACGCTGGGAGGGTTGTGCGGGGGATGCGCCGGTCTGTGCCTCCGGCGTGGCACTCGAGATACTTCCATTGGGGTTCCCTTCCGGTATTGCCATACCAAACCCGCGCGCGATGTTTTGCGCGAGGGTCGTCTCAGTCTGTGTGCGCAAGAAGAAATACCACCCGGCGAGGCTTCCCAGCACAATCACAACGATTGCGGCAAGGAGATATTCGATGATGACTCGTGTTTTCATGGGGATTGAATATTAGATGCCGCCGCCCGGCTGTTGGAACGGGTTTTCTGTGCCACCGTTTGATGCGGATGAAAATGTAATATTCCACGTACCCTTTGTATTGAGGTAAAAATTCGTAGCATGTGTGACATCGAGCTCGACGAATCCGATACCGCTTGAGTTTTCGGCGTTGATGGTCAGCTCACTGGGATTTTTGGGATTAGCAGGAATTTCCGCCGAATTGACACGCCAATCGAAACGAAGAGCAGAGTCCTGCAGGCTCTTCGTCTGTACAAAAAATGGTACCGCAGCGAATGTTGCCTCCGCCCCCGGGATGAACGCGGATGGAGAAAGTGCGCGGTGATACAAGACGCCGTAGAGCGGATCATTTTCATACAGAGTAAGTACGGGCTCATCTGTGGAAATTGAGATAGATGCGTTGTGCGAAAGCTTGTTATCCGCGCTGCGCGCTTCGACGGATATGACGTCGCTGCCAAAGAGGTGTCGCACAGGAATGACGACTGCACTTCTGCCGCGACCCGACATGCTCCCGAGCACTTCGCCGCTGTGGCGCCATGTGTACATAAGCTCTGATGCGGGCACCAGACTGGTTCCTCGTTTGAAGCGGGGAATTGCTTGGAGTCGGAGGTTGGTTCCTGCCGATGGACGTGGCCACCCCCGGTAGAATGCCGGCGTGTATGAATCGGTGTCGACAAGGAGGTCCAGTTCGTTTGGGTGTACGGTCGCTTCGGTCGAAGCGCTTGAGCCATCCGGCGTAGTGACAGTAACTGTAATGCGTGTCTCGACTCCGAGACCTCCGGCTTTGACTGAAGCGGAGTCGATGCCCTGTCCCTGCGAGACGGTCTTTCCGTTTGCTTCCCACAGAACGTCACTTTCTTCGATATTAATGAGGGAGCTATGCACAGAGACTTTTACGGTGTCACCGGGAGAGGGAGTAGCGGGAGAAAATTCTATAGTGAGCGCATTTCCGGCGTCTGTGAGGCCGTACTGCGCATGCGCGGGCGTAGCAAACAAGAAAAAGGCGAGCAGGACGAGCAATACAAAAGGTAATTGAAAGCGAAGCACCATAGCAATCCCATTATATCTCCTCGGGGCGTCGCCATTCCGTGATGACTGTCCGAGCGACAAGAAATGTCCAGAACGGTATGCCATCCACAACGGGGACGACTTCACCCACGATAGTTCCTCCGAATCCCAGCACCCGCTCATGACTCATCAAACTCGTATCGTAGTGAGAGAATGCAAGCCCGAAGCCCATGGCCGCAACAATACTGATAAACGTGTTGAGAATAAGGCCTACCAATGGAATCATGAGGAGAAATTGCAGAATATCGGTAGCAACGGCGAACATAATCATTGTCGCCCCGCCCGTAATGCTGATACGCTCTGTATTCATTGCGGTGCAGTTGCGGGAGCTTCAGACGGACTGAAGTTTACCGCTGTTGATTGCTGTATACGCGAGGCTTGTTCTGCAGCGCCGGCCGCGACCTCAGCGGTACCGGGACCGCCTTCATTTGCGGCCGCGAGCTCCTGCTTCGCTTTTTTGATGGCGAGAATCTGTGAAGGGTCGGAGGTGATTATCTGGTCTTCTGTGTATGAAGCGATAACCTTGATGGCCACGTGCTTGAGGCCCGCGAAGAATATGCCCTCCCCCACATCGGATTCCAGAAGAAGATACTTTTCTTCATCAGAGAGTTTGAATGTCTGTTGTACGAGGTCGACGGATGTCGGTGATTGACGCAAAAGCATCTGAATAGATGAGTTGGTAATCATCGGGATGCCGTACGGCGAGTTCAGGAAGTCGGAGACGTCTTGGGTGATGGTCGAAATGCCGAGGAAGTATTTACGTCCGCGCTTTGCGATAGAAAAAAGGAACGATGCGGTATCTTCGGAGCGCATCATCCACCAGGCCTCGTCGATAATGAGCAGGCGCTTGCGTAATTCTTTGCGGACAGCATTCCAGATGTGGTGCGTAATGATGTACATAGCGACCGGCTTCAGGTCGTCTTCCATGTCACGCACCGAGAAGACGATGAGCTTTTTGTTCATGTCGACATTTGTCGGGCGGTTCATAAATCCAGCCCACGTGCCTTTGGTGTATTTCGACAAGCGTGCGACCAAAGACTCGCTTCCCTCCATGCCGGAGAGCACGAGCTCGAAGTCGGAAAGAAGTGGCGGCTCGACGAGCGCGAAATTCGCATCCGCCGTGATGTCTTTGAGGGCGTACGTCTCTGTAATGGCGCGGTCGATGACGGCGTCTTCTTCCGGCGTCAGGCCTCCCAGCATGATGCGGAAGAGTCCGACAAGCGTGATGATGTTGTTGCGCAGAATATCGCCCGGGTTTTCGTCTTCGCGGGGAATGGCGAGATCAAATGGGTTGATGTGATGCTCCGATGAAAGCGAGATATTGAAGTAGCGGCCTCCGACCGTCTCGGCCAGGTATTCATACTCGCGTTCAGGGTCGATGACGATGACCTCGGTATCAAACATGAGCGAGCGTAAAATCTCGAGCTTGGTCGTGTACGATTTGCCGGCGCCGGATTTCGCAAAGGTCACTGAATTGTAGTTTTCGAGTGAGAAGCGGTCGAAGAGAATGAGGGATGAGTTGTGGCGGTTGATTCCGTAGAGTATGCCCCGGTCTGACGTCAGGTCGAATGAAATGAACGGGAATATTGAAGAGAGCGGAGCGGAATTCAGTTTTGTATGGACGTTTATTTCGTCCGTCGCAAGCGGAAGCACACTCCGGAACCCCTGCTCTTGCTGGAAGAGTGCGGGCCGGATATAGACGAGGCGTGATTCGAGAATCGAGCGCACCTCGGTCTCGACTTTGTCTATCTCTTCGCGGGTACTGCCGTAAATAGTGAGATACAAGCCGACCTCAAAGATGCGCTCTTGCGCCTGCTGCAGGGAGTCGCGGAGTTGTTCGAGGTCCGAATAAGCCGTGTCGAGCATCGGGTCGCGCACCATCCCCTTCTGCTCGCGTGTAGATATCTGACTCTGTACCTCGGCGACTTTTTTCTGAAATTTGCGCAGCATTTCATTCGTATCCATCGGGTGAATGAAGATGGAGATGTCGATGACCTTGTCCATGTTGATGATGGGCGCGAACCATCCTGTCGTCAAAAATCTCGGGTATGAGATGACAAAAAATGTACGAGCTATCTTTTCCCCCAGGTCGAGCTCGCGGGAATTAATCCGCAGTGCGTGCGGAGCGATGACGTCCTGGAGGTCCAGAATCCCTGACTTGTAAATCTCCTCAGGAAGCACGGGGAGCACGTTCGGTGATTCCACCTCTTTCTTCTTGAATAAGTCTAAGAGAGCCATATTATTTTTGGAGTGGCATCGGCTTACCTTCTTCGCCGGGGTTAAACATCTTGTAGAGGAGCTCTATTGCTTCTTCGGTGCCGAGCTGCACGGTACGCACGCCGGTACGCACAAGTCCCTGCTGCACGATGGATACGCGCTGTTCAAGCTGCGAGACTTGCTCGCTGAACGTACGGTTCGCTTCTTCGGTGTTTGTATTTTTTTTCCCAAACGGAAGCATGGAGCGCACGCCACCTTTTTTAATGTTGACTGCGGGTGAATACGGTACCGCAAGAAAAAAGTTCTTCGTCATGATATTTGCCGCCTCGGTGAAGCTTTTGATGAACTGAATATATTCGCGGATTTGAATACGCATGAGGTCGTCGAGCTGCTCTTTGTATGCGACTTCGAGCGTCGCGACGTATGGTCTGATGTCGAGCATGCGCGACTGCACGAATATCTGGACAGAAAAGTCGAGCGAATTCAGGAAGTTTTGGAACTGCATGATAAACGCGGTTTGCTCGTCTTCGGACTTGAGTGCGAAATTCAGCGATGACGCAAGGAGTATCGCGCGGAGACCGCCGTCTTTCAGTACCACGACGCCGTCGCGCACCTCTGATACGGGGAGAAAATCTTGTGTCGATTTTGCGCTCGCGCGTGGCCCTTTGTCTTCTTTTGTAGGCATAGGTGATATTACAGAGAGGATAACGGCGCCTGTGCTTGTTGTGGCGTGCGGATGGGAACGACGATGTTTTGTGCGGTACGGACGATGTGCCTTTCTTCGTCATTGGCGAAGCCGCCCGCTATACGCTCTTTTATATCGAGGCTCCACGAAAGCTCGTGCAGCTTACTCTCGGAGAGTTTTGGCACATACACCTCTGACTTTCCTTGGGCAAGGGTTGCGAGTACCGGTGCCGCGGCACCCTTCTTACGGGCATTGTTCCAGAGGTAGAGCTTACTGCGTATGAGGAAGAAGAATCCATTTTCGAGCCCTATAATGAACGGACGACCGTTGAGCTGAAAGAAAGCAAGACCTGCGGCGAGCCCGCCTACGACCGCAATCAGAGGACCTGCAAGATAAATGGGCAGTACGCGCCAAATAATATACGCCGCGCCAAGTCCGCCACCTACATAGATAAATTGTTTGAAGGTCAGCGGGCCGAATATTTTATCTTCCACTTCTATAAACTGCGGCACTTGGAACTGCATAACGGAATTATACCAGCGATTCTTCTCTCTTTGTTTGAACGGCGGTCGCTTGTGGGAGTTGCTGCGAGACATCGTGCTTCAGCCAGTCTGTAACAAAAGTCTCGAATGATTTTTGAGCGCTCCAGTATTCCGGCAGCGCATCTTTACTGACGAGGGCGTTCTCTTTCCGCTTTGTTCCGAGATAATCTTGGTAACTTGACCATCGATACGTTCGCAAAAAATCTTCGGCTCTCTCTCGGTCTGAAATCCCGCCCTCTTTCCATTTCGGATCGATGAGCTTAACGGGGTTGAGGTGTATATAGGCAATAAGATATGCAAGATATGTGTCCGTGTGTACATGGCGTGCCTTAAACCTGCCTTGGAATAGCGCCCCCGACCTATCGTTTCGCGTATTGAAGTACATCGTATAGCCTGTCGAAACCTTCTGCATGAATTTGCTAATATCGCCCGCGGTCTTACCACGCAGCAATAGATGGAAATGGTTGGGCATGAGCACATAAGCACATAAATCAACAGCGTCGTTCCCCCTGTCTGAATCAATAAATTCATCCAAAGTTGAACCTTGTAACTTTAAGTCGACCGACTTATCTCCGTTGCACGCGTAGAGGAGGCCAACAAAACGTTCGTAGTCTTTATTTGAAAGGAAAACTGTACGCTTATCAGTCCCGCGATTGTAGACATGATAAAACTCGTCGGGGGCGAGGTCGATATTCCTACTCATTATCCAATGTTACAAGGTTGAACCTTGTTGGGCTGATTAAGTCCTGAGAAATGTGGATAATTACAAGGTTGAACCTTGTAGGGTTGGGGTTCTTGACATAAAAGCCCTGCCCCTATAGGGTTGCCGTCACCGTGAGTCATGGTGGCTCCTGTCAACACATGAGGGAGAATCGTTGTGTCTGAATATGTTTCATGTGCTCGTTGTGGCAACCGCGAGGAGGGGACGAGAATTCTCACGTGTAGTGCATGTGGCACAATCGGCTGCGATAATTGCGATCCCCAGTATCCGAACATGCAACGCACATGTCCAGTATGTAAAGAGTACGCGGAAAGTCATATGATAGGGCATATCCGCTATAAGACAGGGTATTGATCTGGGCTTATGGAAAAGGCATTGGCGGCCAACATCCTGGCCGCCAATTATAGTATCGACTTACGGCGTGCCTCATCAGCAGAGAGTTTTTATGTGGCCGCATTTCTGCCGCCGCATGTTGATAAGTGTTGGGGTTTACGCGGGTATCTCACGATACGGGTCATCATGAACAGATTTGCGCGCTGCACTTGTCTCCCCTGCCTTATATGATTCTGAAATAGGCGCTCGTTCTGCTTTTGCGGTCGGAGGTTCGGCAGGAGGTGTCGCCGGTGCGACCGCAACAGGAGCGGGAGCTGCTTCTGTTGTAAGTAGCTGTGCGCGTGCTGCTTCCACATCGGTCACTGTGGCAGCTTTTGCATCCGGATGTTCGAGCTGGCGCTCCAGCTCCCCACGGATAGGCTCAAAGACTATTTTTGATATGTCGCCAGCGAGCGATTTTGCAATTTCCGCGGTCACGCGAACTTCGCTTATCAGGTTTTTCTCCAGATTCTCGATAGGCTGAACTCCCAGAAGAGTGAGCATGACCTCATTTTCAAGAGATTGCCACTGATCGAGGTGTAGCTTATGAGTGTCGGCAAGCTCGCGCATGCGCTTTTCCACATCTGCCGAGGTAATCGCGTTCTGTACAACGGGGGGCAATTTCTCAAATCGCTCCTTGAGAGCCTTTTCGAGTTCGGTGTCTGTGTTTGCTGTAGGCATATGACGTGATTAGTGGTCCGCGGGCTTGTCCGCTTCTGGCTTCTTTTCCGCTTCCGACTTTTTACTTGCGTCATCCTGCTGTTTTATGAGCTTCTTTATCGCTTTCTCTTCCCCGCTCTCCTTGAGGTGTTTTCTGGTGAGTGCTGTCAGGCGGTCATTGTCAGCGGTCTTTCCCGTGATATTTGTGAGCCGATCGGGGACGAGTCTGCCCGCAATCTCGTTGACGGATACGTTCTTCTGTGCCTCTGCATACGCTTTGTCTCCCGCTTTTACTCCGTCTGTCTTTATTTTTGCTTCAAACGCGTTGTTCTGTTCCGCGATATCTGCAAGCGTCTTTTTGTGACCCTCCTCAGCGTCCACCTCCGCCTTCTGCAGACTCTGTATTCGGGCTACTGCCGCATGTGCATCGTTAATGTTCTTCTCCTCTCTGTTCATAGCCGCGTCATGCTCGGCGCGTGCGGCAGCGATTTGGGATTCCATATTCTTACGTTGGTCGCTTCCTTCTGGCGTGTACTCCTTATCGCGTTCTAGTTGGCTGACAATTGTTTTCATGTTTTGCTCGCTCTCTTTGACGATCTTCTCACCAGCGCTCTTCGATACCTCAACTTGCTTCTCTGCTTCCTTGAGGGCTGCTTTATGGCCGGCTTCGTTTTCTTCTCTCGTCTTCTTACTCTCTTCAAGCTGCTTCTCTGCTGTCTTTTGCGCCTCACGCATCAGCCTTTGTTTCTCTTTATTTTCCGGCAAATCCGCCACTTCCCTCGCCGCTTGTTCACGGATGGCTTTCTCGTCCTTTGCCAAGTCCTTCTGCTGGATTTCCGCGGCTTTTTCTGAACGCTTCGCGTACGCCTCTGCTGCGGCCTTATCGTCTCCCTCAACACCCTTGCCCTTCGTCTCACCAGCCAATCCGCCTTTCAGACCCGCGATACCCGTGATGTCTTTACCGAACTTGGTATTCATTATGTTGAAGTCTCTCTTCGTCGGCTTTTCAAGTTGCTTTTGGACCTGCTTCGCAAGTCCACCGTACAGTGCGCTTCTTACGAATCCCTTTCCGTCGTTTCTTGCCGCTATACTTTCTGCGCGCCGAGACAGACTTCCCGCAGCCCGCCCGACCGTATTTTTGCCGAGGAGTCCCGCAAGGCGACCCATGCCCGCGACTCCAAGGGCTGGCACCATGGCCGCCATGCTGAATCCACCTATCTTGCTCGCCCACATGCTCGATACCTTGAAGGTCGTAAAGAGCAATCCGAGGACGAGTACATAACTGAAGAGGGCGCTGATGTTTGTGCCGCTTGCAGGGTTCGACAAACTCTCACCCAAGGTTCCCGTTGAGGCACCTCTAATAGCGCCTGCGACATTCAGCGTCATCCACAAGAGAATCATGAGCATCGGAGCTAGCGTGACGCACCAGACGAGGGAGTTTTTCCATGCTTTCCATCCGTAATTGCCGCCGCCCCACCCAGGAATGAGTGAGCTTCCTACGGCGATCGAGGCCGTCACCATGAGGAAAATGAGCATAATCATGCGTGAGACGAGGAGGAAGGAACCGTAAAAAAGCACCATTGCCGCTCCAAGCAGAACGGTCATGACAAGAATCCCATGTAGGAGTGCGATGCCGCCACCCGCGGCGCCGTTGGCGTTTGCGGTATCATTCACTAATTTAAATGAATTACTGAATGTTTGGACGCCGAGCAGATACATGAACTGTTCCGCTATTCCATACTTCGTCGCGGTGCCCGTTGCCCCTACGGCACCCCCTCCTTGCCCGACTGTATTAGTTCCCCCAAGTGCCGCAGCGGTATAAATCTGTGCCGCGGTGTAATTTGAGGCATCGATTATCATCTTGGTGAAGAGAAGGCTAAAATTTATCAGCACGGCGACGATGAGTACGTGCGCTATCATTTTTTTCTGTCCGTATTCTTTGAGTCCGACAATGATAGAGATGGCGACAAAGGTGAATATGCCGATGATGAGAATGTTTGCGATATCCCGAAAGGCAGTCCACGCGGTCTCTACGGCGACTTTGATGGTTCCGTAGAATGTCCCGAATTGTATGATGGTGTTTTCGATAAGCCAGTTAAAGAGCAGGGCCGAGATAGAAAGAACCCACGTGCTCAGGTAAATCAAGAAGCCCGCTAGGAGCGTGACCACACCTTTGAACAAAGCATTTGGAAGCCACATGATGCAGCTAATGAATCCGTCGCATACCGAAGCTGCTGGCGGTCCGTTTCGGGTACTCGAGGCGTTCGCACCTTGGTTTGCAAGTTGAGCAGCTTGTCCCTGATTGTTCGCAGGTGAGTTAAAAGTCGCCTGTTGTGAATCCAGAAATGCATTTTCTTCCGCGCTACAAGTACTTGGATTTGTGAGACATCCGGTGGACAACTGGCTTGCAGATGTAATGACTGCGTATGCTGTATATGGAAGAGAGAGATACACCGTTGCCGCAAGAAATGTGGGCAGCAGCACAGAGATCAGTACTCCAAGACGTAAGAAAGAAGTTTTTGTATTGAAGGTACTCATGGTGTAGGGCAAGAGGAGCTACTCGGACTATTTTTGTCCCAACAGCTCTTCCAGGCTTCGATTACCGCAGGATTATTGATATTGCACCACCCCGGAGGAATAGATGTGGAATCCGCCCATTCTTTAATCGTTTTCACAACGAGTCCGTCACTTCCCAATATCGCAGTCTGCACGTTATCCAATTGTTTGATAACGCCATTCGGGCCGTCGAGATCGGGCTGGATATGGAGCAGCTTTTGGGCAACGAGTGAATTGAGCTGCACGATGGCGAGGCGCTGCGCGTTGAGCGATGTGCCGGTCACCTCATTGATTAATCTTCCGATGAG
>CAMTYD010000016.1:0-14394 GCA_947085915.1 uncultured Parcubacteria group bacterium | reverse complement strand
TGCTCTTCCGATCTCGCCCGCATACGCGCCTATAGCGACATTGTGCGAGCCTGTCGAGTTGCCTTGTAGAGCGTAGGACCCGACGGCGGTATTGTTGTCGCCTGTCGTGTTGCCACTAAGCGCAATGAAGCCAAAGGCAGTATTTTCGCCGCCGCTTGTAATACTTGCTAGTGCGCCTGAGCCAAACGCAGTGAGATCATAGCCGGTAGTGCGTCTTGAAAATATACCCTCGTCTATGCCCAGATTGCCAGCCCCGCTGCTTGAGTACAAAAGCGCGTTACCGTTGAGCTTAAAGATGGTTGTGCTGCTAGTCCTGATGCTGGTAACACCCGTATTGTCGATACTAAAAAGCGTGGTTGTGGAGTTCGCAGTCGAGGAGCCTACGGCAAACAAAGTGGTTGCGGTGTCACCATTGTTGGCCTGCACCGAGAACTTGGCGAAGGGAGACGTCGTGCCGACGCCGATCGTGCCGCTCAAAAGATTCCCGTAGAGCGCGTTGCCGATGTTGAGCTGGTTGGAGCCGGTGGTGCTGGCAAAGGGTGTATTGTAGCCGATTGCGATGTTGTTGTCTCCGGTGGTGAGCGTTGAGCCGGCGCTGCGTCCCAAGACGGTGTTAAACGAGCCGGTGACATTACTTTGGAGCGCACCACGACCGAAGGCGTTATTACTACCCCCCGTGGTGTTGCTTGCGAGAGCAGAGAGGCCGAGTGCGGAGTTGCTGGAGCCTTCTGTGTTTGCGGCAAGGGAGTTCTCGCCGACCGCAGTGTTAAAGTTGCCTATCGTATTTGCCGTGAGCGCGCGTATACCGACCGCGGTGTTGTTGCCGCTCCTGTCGGACTTGAGCGCCTGGTAGCCGATCGCCGTATCAAAGAGTACGAATCCTTCCGCGTTTAAGGCCTGATAGCCGAGCGACGTGCTCTCCCCGCTTATTGAGGCGCTCAAGAAGCGCTGTCCTTGTAGGGTGGCAATGGTCGACGTCGACGTATCCGTGAAGTTGATCGTGCCGAATATATTTGCGCTGGCGAACTGACTCGTTGAGCTCGCCTGCAGGCCTGCTGTAAACCATATCGGGGTCGAGGTCGAGTTGGCCGCAGCACCAAAGTTGGTGGTCGGGGTAAATGGCCAGGCAAAGTTTGCGTAATCGGTTCCCGCGACTGCGGCGATGACTGACCCGCCTGTTGTGGTCTTGAGGAGCGAGCCGTTGGAGATGTTTGATATGGCGAAGCTAGTAGTCGTTGCATTCGTTGTGGTCGCATTGAGACCGGTGAAATTCTGCAGTGTCGTGGAACCGAGCGTAAGAAAGTTTGTCGAGAATAGATTCGTTGCGGTGAGCGCAGTGGAGGATGCGTATGGGAGAGTGTTGGCGGAATTTGATGTGACAGTGATGGTACCGGTTCCGTCGATAGTGGTGGTCGCCGTGCCACCGAAGTACGCAGTTCCAAAGTTGGAGAAAAGTGTTGTGGATGCACCGGCAGAAAAAAGCTGGAGAGCAGTCCACGTGTTTGCTGTTGAGAGCAGAGTGGCACTCGAAGAAAGGCAAGTGCCGTTGACGGCAAAGCAGCCGGCTGTGAGATTGATGCTGTTGGCAAATGTGGATGTACCGGTACCCGTGACTGCAAGTGACGTTGCCGAGAATGAAGTACCTGTAATGGAGCCTCCCGTGATTGTGGGATTCGTAAGGTCCAGTCCGTCGAGATGTTCTATTCTCGCCGCACTCGCCGCTGATGCATACACGTTGGTAATATTTGTCGTGTTTGCTGCAGCAGAAACGAGCAGTTGCGAAGAAAGTTTCCGATCGAGCTCGGCGAGCCTTTTATCAAGCAATTCCTCGCTAATTCCTCCTACGCTCAAAAGTCGGGTTGTCTCCACAACGCGCTCTACGATAGGGTTCGTGATGATTGTTGTAGGTCCAGAAGAATTCGACGTCGTCGGCCGAACCGTGCTCGGTTCGGCCCGAACGATGCTCTTCGCATCATTCGCGTATGGCACCACTTCGACAACGAGAGAGCCGTTTTCATTTCGCGCCGCAATCCCGCGCGAGACTACAAGCTCGATAGGAAATGCAATCGCGTACACGAGTTCGTTCACGCGTGAATTGAGAGCGCGTGCAAAACTGGCGGCGAGATTCGGAATATCTTCGGTGAAAGCACTTTGCACTGATGCAAGTGCAGCACCCGGATTTTCTGCCGCTGCGGCGACTTGCGTCTGCGTGCGGTTTGCAAGCTCATTCAAACCTCCGCCTGTCGCAGCGTGATACGAATCGACTGCGGCATGTACATTCTCCCGCACAGAGTCAGCAGCGAATCGAGCGTATGAAGGGTCGACGGCGGCGTATGTCCCAAACGTAAGCATGAGGGTAAGTGTGAGCGCGACAACTTTGTGGATGAATTCGGTTACGGGCGAAATGCTGCTCACCGGCACATGCGCTGCCGAAAGTGCCGCGTGCGCAAGTCCTCCAGGAGCGCTGAAAAGATATTTTGCTTGTCCCAACCCCTGACGCGACTGCCCTGCGACAGCAAGAGCCATTTTATTTTTTATTTCATCCGCTCTACTCGTGATAACGCGCGAAGCATGTGCGATTACAGGTGCAACAGGAGAAATCTTTGCACTGACCGGAACCTCCTTGTGAGTCTCGACAGCGTTCCAATTCGACGCTCGAGAGAGGCCGTTCGTAGAAAACGCAGAAGATGGCAGAGAGCCTGAGGAGGAGGGGGTCGGTACATTTTGGGTATTAAATGCAGAAGCAGTGGTGGCCTGATATTCACGAGTACGCTCTTTTACGAGAGATTCGCTTCGACGGCTTTTTGCGTATTCTTGAGTGACAAGGAATTCTTTCAAAGAGGTCTGTTCGACGTACCAGTGCGTTCCCACTCGTCTGCCCGAGATTTTCCCCTCCCTGCAAAGGCGCGCAACATAGTCTCGAGTGAGGTCGGCTGAAGAACCCGCCTCGTGTGCGGAAATGTAGCGCTTACCGTCAAAAAATATTTCGTCACTCATGTTGTCGGGATGCCCGATATATCTAGTATTCTACTAGTTATTCTGGATAACCTGTTGACATCGAGTGGAGAAATATGGGGATAGCGGTGCGTGAAGCTGCCTTTAGGAAATTCGATGCAAAATTTCCGGAAAATTTCTATTATGGAGTTACTGTAACTGAGTCTTCAGAAACGTAAGAGCTTTGAGTTCATCTTAATCCATAATTTAGGCCAAGATTACGAACTCAACGGATGTATTTTTATGATATCTGAGACATCTCAGCATTTTTTATATGCATCCAATATAAATATCGTCGTCCCGAGATACGCATTTACAATCTATCTCGGATGATAATACGTGGGCGAATCTCTATTTGCGAGTCAGAACGGATTCTGACTCATACGTGACTACCTTAAGCCTACGGAATAAGCACATTACTCCGTGCCGGTATCAATTCTTTTGTAGGTAAGTTCCTTTACGAGGAAATTTTGTAGGAAATCCTCAATCCACTGAATAGTACTCGCGGCACCCGCCGTGAAGTTACCTCTCTCTAAATGCTCGCCGGAAGGGGTAGCCTCCGTCGCATAGATTGAGCTGTTTCTTAAGCTGACGAAACTAAAAGATAGCACGATGACCACAGTGAGCGCGGCAGCAGCTAAATTACGAAATGCCCCTTGATATATAGTCTTTCTGGGTACACCGACGTTCGATTTGACATGCTTGACAGGCGCTGAGTGGTGTAATATTTTTTGTTTTTCAATCACTCTAATGGGCACCACTGTTGGGACTTCTGTCCTTTCAAATTCCCGGAAAGCTTCTCCGGAACCGGGCTCTTGATCCTTTACACTGGTGAGGACAGGAACTAAATCTCTATCGTCGCTTGTATAAGTAAACAAGGGTTCTGGGGCACTGTAGTGGCCTACAGGGGCACTGTCGTCGAGGGGGGCACTATCGCCCCTGGAAATACCGACAGATTGAGCCTGTACCGCACCAAGAAGACTATCCTTCTCATGTTTATGAGCGAGAATCGCTTCCCTGTCTATATACCAGCGGTTGCCCACTTGGCGTGAAATAATCGTTCCAGAACGCGCGAGCTGACCCACATAATCAGCATGGTAGCCCGTTATTTCTGCGGCACGCGAAGCGGAAATGTAATCCTTCCCATCAAAAGAGACCAAGGAGCTCGTCTCTTGAACCTCCTTTCGCTCCGGTTGCTGCCTGATTTGGCTATCGGCATTGGATTTATATTCCGTGAGAGAGGACATTGCGATAAACCACAACCCTCCGACCCGTCGTGCGTCGATGAGTCCTTTCCTGGCGAGTTGTCCGATGTAATCTTGCGCATAACCGCTTAATTCCGAAGCTCGCTTGGACGATATGTACTCTTTTCCATCAAACAGCATAGGGTCAGACATCCGAGAAGTGTACCTCGGACTGCCAATATCGGTTAGTGGAACTGGGGATAGAGGTGTGGATATGATTCCTCCGAGAGGAGCCCGAAGGGGCCGAGTGTCTGCCGTAGGCAGATACGAGGAGAATCACGCACGAGCACGTGCGGGCGCCGCATGGACCTCAGCCAATCTTCTGTTTAAGCATCTCCCTGAGGTTCTCCGGATTCCCCGCCCCTTTGAGGGCCTTCATGCATTGCCCGACAAGAAATTCAAGAGCTGCAGCCTTGCCGGCCTTGAAATCTTCGACTACCGGGGCATTTTTATTCAGGACGTCATTTACTATCCCGCCGATATCCGTAGCTGTAACGTTGAATAATCCCCTCTCCCCAACTAAGACATCGGGATCCTTGCCCGTCTGCAAAGATTCAATGAGTATATCTTTTGCTGCCCGCGAGGATATTTTCTTGATTGAAACCATGTCAATAATTTTCTTGAAATGTTCCGCAGAAATTGCGATTCTAGATTGATATCCCGTATCTCGTTTCTCGATATCTCGCATTATTTTTACTAGGTCATTTGCAATGTAGTTACTTGCGAGAAGTAATCCGGCGGTGTCCGATTTCATGGCGATAATAACGTCCTCAAAGAAGGCACCGAGTACCGGCTCCTGGACGTACAGCTGGGCATCGTCGCTCTTTATGCCAAGTGCTAAATAGCGTTCTCGCCGCTCCCAGGGGAGCTCCGGCATGGTTGCGCTGAGAGATTCTTTACTGAACTCAGACACTTCTGAGAGTTTCAATGATGGCAAGTCAGGGTCAGGAAAATAGCGATAATCGGCGCTTCCCTCTTTGATCCGTTGAGGAAATGTCGTCTGTTTACCCTCATCCCATCCGCGAGTTTCCTGTATGACTTGCTCGCCTTTTTCGAGCGCTGCCGTCTGGCGTTTTATCTCATACTCCACCGCCCGCTCCATCGCACGAAATGAATTCAGGTTCTTTATTTCTACCTTCGTCCCCCGCTCGCCTGCAGGTGCTACAGAGATATTCGCCTCTACACGCATCTGACCCTTTTCCATGTTGGCTTCGCTCGCACCGAGATACCGCAAAAGCGTCTGCAATTCCCGCGCAAAATCACCCGCCTGTTTTGAACTTTTTATAACCGGCTCTGTCACGAGTTCCATGAGAGGCACGCCGGCGCGATTGTAATCAATGGTCGTCCCCACCCCCTCTTCGTGCATAGAGCTTGCCGTGTCTTCTTCCAGGTGCACGCGCGTGACTTCAACGCCATTCAATTTTCCCCCAGCAACAAGTGGGTATTCGAACTGACTGAGCTGGTACCCCTTTGGGAGGTCAGGGTAAAAGTAATTTTTTCTATCGAACTCTGTGTAGTCGGCAAGGTTGGCACCGAGGGCTATACCTACGCGCAACACTTGTCGTACCGCTTCCCCATTGATTACAGGGAGGGTGCCCGGGTGTGCCATACACACAGGGCAAATATTTATATTCGGCTCTACGGCATCTGCGTCGTTCTTGGATGAGCAAAACATCTTGGTATGCGTCTTGAGCTCTGCGTGTATCTCCAGACCTATTGTGGGCTCATATATCGCCATACAGGGGTACTCTAGCACCCCTAGCATCCCCCACAAAAGCGTCGGGGCGCGCAGCGTCTGCTGAACCTCGCGCAGCGAATACTGGAGTCACCGACCATATACGGCAGTGGTGATAATTTCCGGAGTCACTCAGAACGCCAAGTTCTGCAGACGCTGCGCGCGCTGACGCTATGTCTCAACAACCACCTCGCACATTCGAGAATCCGAGATTTTACAAGAAATAAAGCCATCTCGGCATCCGAGACGGCTAATCTGTGGCAATCTGCCACTCGCCAGTAGCGAGAAGGGCTTCTGCTTTTTTGAATTTCATCTCACGTCGCTCTGTACCATTCGTGATTACCACCTTGTCATTGCGACCATACTCGGCCTTCACCGGTACCCCGGTAGGCGCAGAAATCGTCCGTACGGCCTTGTGGATAACCTGCTCTGCTTTCGGGGTCTGCACTCCCCCGGTCGTCAGATTCGGAAGTACATTTGCAACCTGTGCCATATACGAATTCTCCATGGTTTGGAAGAGTTTGAGTCCTTCTTTCTTGTATTCGATGAGCGGATCGCGCTGACCATACGCACGAAGATTTACCGAGTTGCGCAAATACTCCATCGCTTCCAGATGTTCCACCCACAGAAAATCTACTGTCTGCAAAAGAAATCGCCGCGTTACGGAATAGAACGCATCTCCCAATTCTGTTTTCTTTGATGCAATCATTTCTGCGAATCCTTCATGCGCATTTCCTATACGCGCAAGCTCTTCGTCTATCGCAGAAGTTTCTCCAATGAGAAGTGTGCGGCGACGCGTGTAAACGCTTTGACGTTGAATGTTGAGGACGTCGTCATACGAAAGTACGTGTTTGCGTGAGTCAAAATTTAATTCTTCGATGCGGGTCTGCGCCTTCTCGAGTGCACGTGTGATCATCGAATTATAAATCGGTTCATCCTCCGGAATCTTGAACGTCCCCATTACGCGCTTAATGACATCGGAAGCAAAGACGCGCATGAGTGAGTCTTCGAGTGAAACGAAAAATTGTGTCTCCCCCGGGTCTCCCTGCCGGCCGCTTCTTCCCCGCAGCTGATTGTCGATCCGGCGCGCTTCATGCCGCTCGGTACCCAAAAGGAAAAGTCCACCGGTTTTTTTCACTTCTTCTAACGCCTCATCGCTGCCGGGATTTCCACCGAGCTTAATGTCGACACCGCGTCCCGCCATGTTGGTCGCGATTGTGACTGCACCTCTCTTCCCCGCCTGTGCGATTATCTCGCCTTCGCGTTCATGATTTTTTGCATTCAATATTTCGTGCGGAATTCCTTCTTGTTTAAAATGCGCCGAGAGCACTTCATTCTTCTCGACGGATACAGTACCGACAAGTACCGGTTGCCCCTTCTCGTGCAACTCGCGTACATGTCGCGCGATTGCTTTCATCTTTCCTGATTCAGTCTGGAAAATCAGATCCTCGTGGTCTTTTCGAACCGCCGTCTTATTGGTCGGTACAACGACTGTGTTGAGCCCGTAGACCTTATAGAACTCCTCCGAGGAGGTCACCGCAGTACCCGTCATACCGGCAAGCTTCTTGTAAAGACGGAAGTAATTCTGGAAGGTAATGGAGGCAAACGTTCTTGACTCTTGCTGCATCTCTACCCCTTCTTTTGATTCGATGGCTTGGTGCAAGCCTTCAGACCAGCGTCTGCCCGGCTGTAAACGGCCGGTAAACTCATCAACGATAACAATGGCGCCATCTTTTACGACATATTCCTTATCCCGTTCGAAAAGAGCCTTGGCGCGTACGGCAGTCTCCAGGTGGTGCACGTACTTGATACCGGCGTCAGTGTAAATATTATCGACACCAAGAGATTTCTCCGCCTTCTCAATACCGCTATCCGTGAGGGATATTTGCTTATGCTTTGCGTCAACGACGTAATCTTCTTCAGGGACGAGCGTCTCCGCTATCTGCGTAAAGCGTCCATAGAGAGACTCCGCATCGGAGACAGGTGCCGATATGATGAGCGGCGTACGCGCCTCATCAATAAGGATAGAGTCGATTTCATCCACAATCGCAAAATGATAGGTATGCTGACGAAGATTCCCCGCCTCGTATTCCAGATTGTCACGCAAGTAGTCGAAACCGAACTCGTTGTTGGTTCCATACGTGATATCGGCCGCATACGCCTCGCGCCTCGTGACAGGCCGCAAAAAATCCTGCATGACCTTGAAGCTACCGATTTGGTCGCGCGTAGCATCTTCCTCTGCCACTACCTCGGGTGATACGTGTGCCGGGTCGTAGATGAATGATGACTCGTGATTCAGGATACCTACTGAGAGGCCGAGTGCGTAGTAGATTTCGCCCATCCAGACTGCGTCACGCCTTGAGAGGTAATCGTTGACCGTGACGATGTGAACGCCCTTACCCGTGAGCGCATTGAGATAGGCGGGCAAGGTCGCAACCAATGTCTTTCCCTCACCCGTGCGCATCTCCGCAATATCCCCCCGATGGAGTATCATCCCTCCTATAAGTTGAACGTCGAAATGCCTTTGACCTAGCGTGCGTCGTGAGGCCTCCCGCACCGTCGCAAATGCCTCAGGGGCCAGCTCGTCGAGCACTGTTTTTTCCGCGGCTCCACCGGCAAGACCCTCCGCAAGCCGCTTCTTGAATTCAACAGTCTTTTGTTTTAGCGCCTCGTCGGAAAGAGCTTTCATACTCTCCTCCTGCGCATTGGTGACAGCAACGATAGGCTCCGCAGCACGAAGAGCTGCGAGATTTTCATCACCAAATAACCGCTTCCAAAATGCCATTGGACAATCCTACATCAAATCGACCCTCATTGCGATTGCGACAACGAAGAACGGCCTCCCTTGCGGGAGGCCGTTCTGAAGAAGAACCCATGTCCGGAGGACACAGGCAGCACACTAGCGGTGCTTCTTTGCCTTCGACTTCTTTGCCTTCTTCTTTGTTGCCTTCTTTTTCTTTGCCATATAAATAGTTTGTTTGAGTGTTAAACTCGACCCGCACTTACGCAGTGATGCGAAGATGCGATTACTGTTTCATTATTGCATCACTGCGCTCACACATCACAAACATTGCTCAGTAATGTGGATAACTTTTTATTTAGTTTTTTTCAAATTTAAATAAAAAAGTATTTTTTGTATGAAATATTTTGCGCACTGTAATACAAAAAGAAACCGGTAACCGTAAGCCCTGTCGGGCTTTCTGACTCCTCGGCTCGGTAAAACAAAAGTAAACTTTTGCTTTACCCTCGCTCTACGTCGTCAGTAAGGCACAATGTGGAGGACGGGTGCGTGCTCCAAAGTGAAAGTCTTATATGAGTGCCGCCGCCCTCCACGCTATGCCCTAAGCGTATTCAATTACTCTATTCAGGGTAGCATCCATCTAAAACCCTGCAAGCCACAAATCAAAACACCCTCCTTGCGGACGGTGCTTTGACGACTTTCAATCTATAGAACCGCACATCACACGGATGTGTGGCACTCACCTAGCGATTATACCGCCACCCGGTGGAATGGCAATGTCCACAGGATTGCGATTTGTAACCAAACGCAAGACGTTTGGACAAATCGGGAAGTTATTCGAGCTGAAGTGTACCGTTGCGTATCTGCTCTATAAATCCTGCGGCTTGCAGTGCGGCATCCGTAGATAGTTTTGATGCGGCTTCGAGTGCTGCTATTGCTTTCGTGCGATCCCCCATTCCGTAGTAGGCAGCTGCGAGTGTGAAATATCCCTGCACATCTTGCGGATGCACTTTTACATATGGTTCCCAGACAGCGGCTATTTTGTCGTATCTTTTTTGTGCAAGGTACGCAGCAGTGATACGTGGGTCTGCGGCCTCACCTGTCGGGATAATAGGTGCAAGCAATTCATTCGCGAGTGCATCGTTTTTGATCGCGAGCGCTCCTGCCGCGTAAAGAATGCGCGCTTGTACATTTCTTGTTTCCAATTCATACGCCGTTTTGAAATACGCCATCATACCCGCGACGTCCCCCCGCATCTGCGCGTTGCGTGCAAGTTCGTACAGAATCGCTTGCTTCGTGGGGGAAAGACTGAGTGCGTGTTTGAGCGCTTCAGCACCTGCAACATAATTTCCAAACGAATCATGGACGAGCCCCAAGAAAAGTGCGGGCCGCGCATCGAGAGGCGACGCCTCTTGTTGCAATCTTATTTCAGCCACGGCAAGGTCATAGAATGCTTGCTTGGTCTGTATATCGATTCCTGAGATACCTGCAACCTTCGTCGCCATTTGCACGAGCTGCTCCCGCGCCTCTTGCGTACCTACTGAGCCTTCTGCAATCGCCTTCTTTATATATTCGAAATTTTTCGAGACGCCGTCCGGATACGGGCTGATCGCCTGGATGAGCAAACGATTTTGAGAGAGTGCCGCGGCATTAATCCACGAGGTCGCCCCCCAGAGAACGAGGGCAGCGACGACAGCGACGACCGGCAGACTCTGCTCGGGCAAGGACGTTTTCCAGAGTCGAGCGGCTCCGGCACTCTCGCCTTTTCGCCATGCGATATAGGCAATAATGAGACCAAAGAGAATGTAGCTCATCACATTGTCGAAGACGAAGAGGTTGTGGAAAAAATATCCCGCCAACACTCCGGTCAGGATACTACTCTCGACAACAGTGAAAGCGGGCACAGCATTCCGGGCACGGTGCCATAGAGCGACAAGTGCCGCGACAAAAATACTCAAGTAGCCAAGGAGTCCGAGAATACCACCTGCGACAAGCCAATCGAAGACGACATTGTGTACGCGGTCAAACCACGGCTCAGCAGAATACATGCGCGGGTCGTAGTATTTATCAAACACGACAGCGTAGTTCTCCTGTCCCCAGCCCAAGATGGGTCTCTCTTTTACTCCCTCCCACGCCATTCCCCAATTATAGAAACGGGCCTTGGTCGTACTATCCGATGTAGAAATTGTCCCGAGACGCTGCAAGAAGCTTACATTCTGTACCCACGCCGCATCACGTACGAAGAAGAAGCCGCCGGCAAGAACGACAAGGCCTACAATCATACCGAGGGACGCCTTGGCAAGGCGAGGCGAGGCATCGCGTCCGAAAAGCGCGATGAGTACCGCCGTGACGAATGCTCCGCCGATGAGCCCGAGAATAGTTCCGCGTGTGGCCGTCAAAAGTAGCACGATACAATCTATGGCAAGCACCGCTCCATATCCAAGAGAAAATCCGAGCCTTGTGCCTGGAGCGCTCTTACCCCACGTTTGTGCCCAGAGAAGAGCTGCAATAAATGCATGGAAGAGCATGTACACGGCCAGGTAGATAGGATTGCCGAAAGTCGCATCGAGGCGCGAGAGTGAAGAAAATCCTGCGGTGAGGCTCGCGACGCCGAAGAGCTGCAGAAAGCCGTACCCGGCGACCGCCACGGACACGCCGAGTGTCGTCTGGAAAAAAGCACGCCAGAGTCTCTCAGTATTCAACATCGAAGACGCGACAACGACGAGCGTGAAGAGGTGCGCGAGCGTCACCCATCCATCCATGCGCTCAAAATTGCTCCAGAAGCTTTTGAATGGGTACACACCTACGGCGTCGGCGAGCGCGATGATGGCCACGAATACCGCGAAAGCAGCAAGTATCCATGAACGTCGCGGACGATAGTGCGGATACACAAGCGCGAGCCCGAGCCAGCCCGCAGCCATCACCTCGACGAGAATCCGGAAAGCAAAATTCTTTCCCGTGATGAAGGGAAAGAAGAGTGACTGCGGAACCAAGAATGGGATGAGCGTCAGGAGGAATATGGCGCCGATAACAATCCAGCGGAGGGTTTTCTCAAGAGTGGACATTGGCACGATTTTATCACGAGTGCGGATATGCGCCATCACTCCTCCCCAAGAACACCCCTACCAATTATATACACCCTTACATTCTCAAGTATGTAAGTATGTCTTAGGTACGCTGAAACGATTGGAGGAACCCTACAAATAGTTCCCCGTATGGCGAGAGGGTGTGGAGCACATATCTCCCCTGATGCCGTTTCGAGATAAGACCCGCGACATACAGACGCCTTGTGTGTTCGCCTACCGTCTTTTCGTTTGCACGCAGCGCATCGACAATATCTTCGAGCGTCGCATCCGGCCGCTTGGCGATGTAGAGAAGAATCGCGATGCGATGATGATTGGCCATCCCCTTGAGATGGCGCTCCATCTGCTTTGCGGTCTTCTCCTTCTTCATGCCGCAATTATACATCCTTACAAACTCCAGTTTGTAGGTGTGTGGATATGGGAAGTTGAGAAAATTAACGGATGGCGGGACGGCGGCGCTTTGTCGGCGGGACACGACCGTGGTCATCTTGGAGCCGGACAATGTCTTCTTCGCTAAATTTGCCGTACGCAACTTCCACGATGACTCCCCCTTTCTTAGAGGACAACCGGTGTATTTGTTTCTTCCCGACACGGAAGACTTCCCCTTTCCGGAGCGGTATCGTGAGCTCCTCTTTGCCCTCGTGCACCGTGGCAGTTGCGTCTCCTTCCACGAGAAGCCACCACTCTTCGCGGTGATGATGGTACTGTAAACTCAATCGCTTGCCTGGCTTCACATAGATTGTCTTGAGGTTCCATGTTTCCCCCTGATCCCATCCGTAATATTCCCCCCACGGGCGGACGCTCTTTGATGCGGGACGGCGGGAATTATTAATCATCCACGAAGATGATTGCACCTTGCCGCCCTGCCCGACATTGAAGACCATTTTGATGCCGAGATTTTTACACACAGCGACTTCAGGTACATTTTTTGAGAATCGGTCGCCGCCATTTGCAAAAATATCCGGCTTCACTTTTGCGAGTGTTCGGGAGACGCTTTTGTCGTCATCGGCTTTTTTGTGGTCGGTGAAAACGACTTTGTCGACAAACGGAAGGCTAGCGATAATCTCGGCGCGCTCTTTTTGCGGCATGAAGGTGAATCCTTTCTTTGTGCGGAGCCAGTGATCGTTGTTCATAATGACCACGAGCTTATCGCCGAGCTTCCTCGCCTCGCGAAACATCCGCACGTGCCCGATATGTATCGGGTCAAATCCGCCCGAGACGGCCACCCACCTTGTTGCAAGAGCATTCTTATTCTTCATGCGGGCAAGTATGCATGCCCGTCCCGCTGAGCGCAACCGACGTGTGTCGGGGTGCAGTACGAGTGTATATCCCTATTTTACCGCGAGGACATAGTAGCCTGCTGTGGTCGTGCGCTTGTGAGATTGAAACACCCGATCAAGAAAGTCCGCAAGAGGATTGAGAAGCCAACGAAGCCGGTGTTGAGATGGTACAAAAAAAGAAAGAGCCATAAAGTACCCGCCGCGTTTCTGTATTTCTGCGGTCGAAAATTCTGCAAAAAGTTGCTGCATAGTATCGTCGAAGAATCGCCACAAGTCTGGATAGTGCCCCTTACGAGCGTGGTACGGATAAATGGACGGTACATACAAAAAGATAAGACCACCCTTTCTTAAGACTCGACGAAGTTCACCCATCGCACGTATGGGGTCGCGCACGTGCTCAAGGACAGAGGCGCAGATAATAGCGTCACATGACTCATTCTTCATTGGTATCGCGTGAATATCACCGATGATATCCGCACCGGTGACAGCATCATAATCGAAGGTCCTGTAGTCACATTTCGCAAAGACTTCTTTATATTCAGAAAGCCACTTACCAAAACGTTCTCCTCCACCGAAATCTACAACGATGCCGTTCGTGCTTCCAAGCTTTACCATCGCTCCGTCTATAAAGGATTTGCTTCTCTCACTCATCGAGCCATCCTACCATCCCCTGCGTTTGTGAGCATACTTACATTGCCCATGTCTACCATGTGTATCCAGAAAAACCTTGATGGTATGATGTAAAAATCCATGGAAACGTTAGGGGCGATGAAGGGTGGCAACGATGCAGCAATAGAGAGATTTCGCACGCTCAACGATGTCGTGATATTCACCACCACTCTATACAAAGACGACAAACATTCACGCGTGCGTCAAGAGCTTGGCTTGAAGCTTCTTGAGAATGTTTCTCGGCTCGGCATGCGTGCGGTCGTGGTAGATGGCGGCTCAAATGCAGAATTTCTCGAAAAAGCTCGCGGTTTGGAAGGCATTACACTCGTACCAGAAACACAGGGGGCGACAATGGGAGCCGGGAGGCGGCAAGCTCTTGATGAGGCATTAAAGTTTGAGGACGCATCTATCTTCCTCTGGGTAGAGCCGGAAAAAGATACTCTGATAAACGAAGGTTCTCTGGGAGATATGGTTCAGAAGATTAAATCCGGGGACGCCGACATCGTCGTCCCCCATCGAAAAGATGCGAGCATGAACTCGCTGCCCAAGTTCCAAAAGTGGATTGAGCAACGCGCCAACGAGCGAGCGACCTCTCTCATGAAAGATCCGGGTGACGGGAGTGCGGAGTCTGACGAAGTGGCCATTGATC
>CAMTYD010000015.1:0-4555 GCA_947085915.1 uncultured Parcubacteria group bacterium | reverse complement strand
GCTCTTCCGATCTGTAATCTGGTACCCCGCGGATGCGGGCGCTCCGATAAATGATGCAGTGCCACTCGCATTGGTGAATGTGTTGATGGAAACCGTGGGAGTAGTCGACGGGTTCACAATAGAAACGGATGCGCCCGAGAGCGGCAGTGAATTCGCATCTACCGCTGCGAGAGTGAGTGTGCCACACGGAGGCGTGCAGGCTATTTCCATTCCGGCCGGTGGTTCAAACCGGGACACAAGGGTGATATGTCTCGCGCCGTTGCGGGAAGTCCATGCGACGTCCACTTTACCCACCTTATAGTCGGCGGTAACGCCATTTGAATCCGAAGCCCCTGTACCGTCTTTCGGGTCATCGGCATATGCAATGACCGTACGGCGCGTAAACGTAATTCCATTGAGCACGACTGATTCCGATTGCGCGATGGAGCCCGAAGGAATTCCACCCGAGGTGCCGAGAGACGCGTAGGTGATGCTGCGCATGTATTCCATCCGTTCGTTGGAGAGCGCAATCGCACTCCCTCGCGCTTTGTTATTGGTGACCACATCGACCGAAAGTTGGAAAACAGCGGCGATACCCATAAAAATGATGAGCATCAGCGCGGTGCCGACAATAGTGTCCATGAGTGTGACACCGCGTTGTGTGTGCTCGAGACATACATACCCGCGCGCATGTTTCATACGCACTAGATATTCTGTGACAACTGGTAGATAGGCGTAATCATGGAAACGGCGAAGAATCCGACGGCCGCACCGATGAAAAGCATGAGGAACGGCTCGATAATGGTCGACATATCTTTTGTCTTACGGTCGACTTCTTCTTCATAGAAAATCGCGAGGCGTTTGAGCATTTCTGCGACCTGACCGGTCTCCTCGCCGACCGCCATCATCTCACCAACGAACGCGGGATAGAGGTCTTCACGGCGCATAAACGCAGTAGAGAGCGGTTGACCCCCGCTCACTGCTTTAGACGCGTCTTTTATAACTTCTTGAAAATAAGAATTTTGTACGACTTCACTTGAAATCTCGAGAGAAGTAATCACGTCGACTCCGGACGAAAGGAGTGAAGCAAGCGTGCGTGATGTGCGTGCCGCGTTCACCTCTCGCACCATCGCCCCGATAGCCGGCAGGTGCAGGAAAAAGAAATCCGACCCACGCTTTCCCCACGACGTGCGCATAGCGAAGTATATGAGAGCGACGCCGCCGACGATGCCGCCGAGAGCTACAACGGTGTACTGGACGAGGAAATCGCTGATGCCGATGACTATCTGCGTAGACTTAGGGAGCGTCGCATTCATTTCATTGAATGTCTGGGCCAAGGTCGGCACGACTTCTATCATCATGAGAATACCGATACCCACTATCGCTATCAAAATGATACAGGGATAAATAAGTGCCCCGCGTATCTTTTTCTTCAAGTCATACATTCTCTCCATCTGGTCGGATGTGACCGAGAGCGAAGCCGAGAGGTCACCTCCTTCTTCACCCGCACGCACCATCGCGACGAATAACTTGGAGAATACCGCCGGGAATTTTGCGAGCGCGGCATGGAGTGTCTCTCCACGACGGACATCAGAGGAGACTTGCGAGATAACCAGAGACATTTTGGGGTTCTTGGTCTGCCGCTCAATGACCGCGAGCGCGCGAGCAAGAGCGAGTCCCGCGCCGAGCATGGCTCCCAGGTTACGTGCAAACAATATCTTCTCGTATTCAGATACGCGAGAGATCAAAGCATTCCAATATGCCATCGAACGCCAGCTATTCGGGTCGGACTCTTCGAGCGAAATTATTTTTCCGCCTTCTTGGCGCACCATTCCGTACAATTCGAACCGGTCCGCGGCCTCGCCGACACCCTTGTATACTTCGCCGTCACTTTTTTCAGCGGTGTACTTGAACTTCATCACCAAATTATAGCTCTAATTTACTCGGTGATGACGCGTAGCACCTCTTCGATGGTGGTAACTCCCTGTGCCGCTTTAAATATTCCGTCTTCGCTCATCGTGAGCATCCCTTCGCTTCGCGCTTGCTTCTCTATCGCATCTCCTGTCTCATTTTTCATCACAAGCTCTTTGATAGTTGAAGTCATCGGCAGGACTTCGTAGATACCAACGCGTCCCGAATATCCCGAAGGGGTCTGACCGTTCTCTTTTTGCTTGTAGAACGGGACATTTTTCCATGTCGCATTCGCTGCAATAGCCTTTTCTTCTTTGAGTGCCTTCAAGACATTGCCCGGATCCACCACATGTTCGAGCTGCGCTTGTTCGTCGCGTGAGAGTTCATATTTTTCCTTGTCGGCTGACAATTTACGCACAAGTCGCTGACCGATAATCACGCGCAGTGTAGAGACGAGGAGGAAGGGTTCGACACCCATGTCGAGCAAACGTGCGATAGCACCTGCTGCAGAATTGGTGTGCAGGGTCGAAAGCACGAGGTGGCCGGTGAGTGCGGCATTGATGGCGAGGGATGCGGTCTCTTTGTCGCGGATTTCTCCGACCATCACGATGTCCGGGTCCTGACGCACGAGCGAGCGCAGACCGTTGGCAAACGTGAAGCCGATTTCAGGTCGTACCTGTGTCTGATTGATGCGCGGCATCTGGTATTCGATAGGGTCTTCGATGGTAGAGATGTTTACATCGGGCGTATTCACGATGTCGAGCAGCGTGTAGAGCGTAGTCGATTTTCCCGCACCTGTCGGACCGGTCGTGAGTATCATTCCTGTGGTTTTGCGCATCGCATCATGCATACGCTCGAGTCCGCTGCCATGAAATCCAACGCTCTCAAGCGTGAATCCTGAGATGGAATCGCGCAAAAGACGCATAACGATTTTTTCTCCGTAGTAGGTCGGCAAGATTGAGACACGGAATGAGATCTTTTCTCCTCCGCTCTCCGCTCCGAAGCGCCCGTCTTGCGGCAAACGGTGTTCATCAAGACGCATGCTGGCCAAAACCTTGATGCGTGCGGTCAGTGCCGCGGCGGCATGCTTCGGGAGCTCCATTGCGTCGTGCAAGATGCCGTCGATACGGTAGCGTATGAGGAGCGTCCCTTCGAGCGGTTCTATATGTATGTCGGATGCATTTTGCGCATTCGCATGACGGATGAGCGTATCCACGATGCGCACAGCAGGTACGCCTTCTGCCATCTCTTTCAAATCTATTTCTTTCCCCTCTCCTGCTGCGACAAGCTCAGCGGCGGTCTTCTCGAGAGCCGCGGTCTCACGGCCGATAACATCCCCGAGATTATCTTTGAGCCCCTGCTGATACTGCTTCAGTGCTCCTTTAATAGAAGCTACGTCGGTGAGGCGTGGCAAGACCTTGAGATGTGTCTTCTTTTTTATGAAATCTATCGCCGCTAGGTCGTCGGTATCGAGCATCGCTACCTCCAGCTCTTCGCCGCGATGGTTGTAGGCAATGATGTTGTTGCGGCGTGCGACAGGTTCGGGAATCATCGAGAGTGTCTCGTATTTAATGTTTGTCCCCACCAGAGACACGAACGGGATGCCGAGGATGTATGCGTAGGTGCGGCGCAGCTCATCTTCGCCTATTGCATTCTTCGCTTTCAATACGTCCCCGACCTGCTGCCCTGATTTCTTGGCCTCAACTTCCGCAATATCAAAATCCTTCTGCGAGACGAGACCCGCGTCAGCGAGGAATGATTTGAGGTGTGTGTCGGAGATGTACATAGATGTATCTCTACGATTATATCAGCCGAGACGGCACTTGAAGTGGAAATCCCACTTGCAGATGGTGATACACTAAAATGTATGAGTGGTTTAGATAAAGGATTCACGGAAAGAAAAAATGTGCCCGACAAAAATCGCCCCCTACCTCCTGAAATTGAGCGGGTGCGACAAAAAATGGGGATTGACGTCCTGGGAATGTGGGCGGACATCTACAAGGCCGCAGGTGCTGAAGAATCCACCGTGCCGGCATACCAACGATTTATTCGAGAGGGGTACGTGCCCGCAGCGGTGAGGATATTTTGTGAACAGTATGAGAAAAAGGAACAGGGAGCAGAATTACGTCGTCGATATAAAGAGGCTCTTGCTTCCGCGAGAAATGAACGCCCCTTACCAAGGTCATTCATTATGGGAAAAGCGGCAATTATTCCGCCTGATGCGCCTGACGAGAAGAAGAATCGCTCATGAGCAAGGTCTGCTCGTCGCTCCTGTAATTTGCACATAAGAGGCTCAGGTCTGACCTCCATAAATCATTTTGAGAACATAAATCCGGCTTTTGCGAATGTGGTATTCTCGGACGATGTTTTCATTCCTCGAAAATTTCTGGCTTATCCAGGCCATCGGCGCAATCGCTCTCATATTGCTCGTCCTTGCATGGAACGCTAGAACGCGAAGGAAGATTCTTCTTCTGCAGTCGGTGAGCTTGATGTTCTTCTTCGTCCACTACACGCTTCTTTCCGCACTTGCTGGTGCAGCGATGAGTGTCGTCACGCTCGGGCGGAATTTTGTACTCCTTCAAAAGGAAGGAAATAATTGGGCAAGCCATTCCGCTTGGTTTTATTTCTTTATATCCACCGCTATAGCATCGCTCGTTTTCTTTTG
>CAMTYD010000014.1:0-11878 GCA_947085915.1 uncultured Parcubacteria group bacterium | reverse complement strand
GACACGAATATCACCGCGTGCGAGCGCAGGCTTCAACATATTGGAAGCGTCCATAGAGCCTTCTGCGGCTCCGGCACCGACCAGTGTGTGTATCTCGTCTATAAAAAGTATTATCTTGCCTTCTGAGCGTTCGACTTCTTTCATCACCGCCTTGAGGCGTTCTTCGAATTCGCC
This sequence comes from uncultured Parcubacteria group bacterium, assembly GCA_947085915.1. Lineage (GTDB taxonomy): Bacteria > Patescibacteriota > Minisyncoccia > Phycocordibacterales > UBA2100 > UBA10103. Next base: position 11,704 of record CAMTYD010000014.1, on the reverse strand, counting down.
GCGGTATTTTGTACCTGCGATGAGGAGTCCCAAATCCAGCTGAATGATTTCCTTTCCACGAAGTGACTCGGGGACGTCCGACGCAGCGATGCGCTGAGCAAGACCTTCGGCCACAGCAGTCTTGCCGACACCCGCTTCTCCGATGAGGATAGGGTTGTTCTTGGTGCGACGTGAAAGAATCTGTATCACACGCGTTATTTCCGTATCGCGCCCAATGACCGGATCGAGTTTGTTCTCCCGTGCGCGGTCGGTGAGCGAGCGTGCAAATTTTGCGAGCGCGCGGGGCTTCGCCGGAGTATCGGTGTCACGGATCTTACCTTCTTTGATATCAGTGAGGACGCGGGCAAGCGCTGCGCGATCTATGCGGAAGCGCGACAAAATATCGGCAGCAGGACCCGGATGCTCCGCAATGCCGAGCAGAAGATGCTCAGGCGAGACGAATTGATCATTGAAAGACGCTGCGATGCGGGGAGCTGCCTCGAACACCCGGACGAGTTCGGGTGTGAGGTAGAGCTGGAAAGACGGGGAGACGGCGGTGTTGCCGGAAGCGCCCTCTATCAACTCCAGAATCGAATCTGAAAGATGCGCTACGTCTATTTCGCCCTGCTCGAGCATGGGGACGACCATGGTTTCTTCTTGCATCAGCAAGGCAGCCAAAAGATGCAGCGTGGACACTTGGTTGTGTCCCCGTTCAACGGCAAGCTGATGGGAGCGGTGAATCGCTTCTTTTGCCTTCGTCGTGTAGTTGTTGAAGGGTGCCATAGGGAAAGATAGTTACTATCTCTCTGATAGTTTATCGCAAAAACACGAAAAATTCAAATGCATTTTATTGTTTCTTTTCTTCCCTCTTCATGAGCACGGACGCCGAGACAAAACCGGTGGGCGAGCTCGCCCGGGCTACTCCGGTGCGGAGTCCGAGAAGGGTACCGTCCGTCGTAATAAGCGGCGAGCCGGCGAGTATCGCGTCCACTCCGACATCGGTATCAATCACCTGGGGCCCTTTTTCCTGTGAAGATGCGACAAGCGTCGTGATGATGCCTGTCCCGACGCGATTGTTTGATTTGCCTGCCAGAGATATAACCGTCGTACCAAGACCGGGACTCGCGCCCGCTATCGCCATCGGATTCCAGACGGGAGACTTTCCTTCAGTGGTGGAGGTCGCCGAAGAGAAATATGCTACAGCAGATGCAGCATCTTGCGAGCTCAATGTGACACGGACACGGGCTCCGCTGGCGAGCTCGGCGATTGCCACATCTCCCGCCTTAAACATATCCGCATCGCTCACAATGGTGCCATACGTATCCATTACGACACCAAGAGCGATAAAATCGGGAGCGTCGGCACTCGTTGTAAAAAGCCGTACGATAGAGGGATTCACGCGAAGAAGCGCTTGAGAAATGAGGTCGGATTCTTTTACGATGACGGTCTTTTCGGTCGTGACGGCAGTCGCGGCGGCAAGGCCGGCAGGCGTCACCTTTTCGACGGTACGCTCAATGATGCGGTTCACACTCTGCGCAATCGCAGGTGGCGCCTGATCCATCAGGGAGACAGTAACGATGCCCGTCGCAATTGATGTGACAAACGATACGAGGAGTGTCAGGAGAACAATCTGAGATTTTGACAGTTGTTCCATATCCATAGGCGCATCGTATCACAGGGCTAGGAAAGGCAAACTGAATTAATTGGGTAGAATTTTTTCGAGGATGGAGAGGGTACGCTTCAATTCCTTCTCCGTCGTATCACGACCCAAAGAGAAGCGGAGTGTGTTGCGGGCGCGCTCCTCCTTCGCTAAAGCTACGGAGGACGCAGCATTCTTCCCATCCCCGAGCGCGAGAACGACGTGTGAGCTGGCCTCACCTTCGCGGCAAGCGCTCTTGGTCGAAAGCGCCACGCCGGCATGGTCGAGCGCAAGCACGATGTATTCTCCCGTCCGCTCTCCCGGAACGGAGATATTGAGCATATGCGGTAGCGCATGCTTAAGGTCACCGTTGATGACGACCCCGGCGATTTGCGTGGATATATCGCGTGCGAAAGTATCGCGCAGGAGCCGCAAGCGCTTGGATTCAGCGTCGCGTTCGACAGTAATCTCATCGAGAGCAGCTGCAAACCCTACCGCAAGTGCCACATCCTCCGTGCCCGGGCGCAGTCCCCTTTCTTGTCCGCCCCCGAATACAGTGGTATGGAGAGAGGCGCGGTTGCTGACGTACAGGCATCCGATACCGCGCGGCCCGTACAATTTGCCGGAACCCAAGGAAAACATATCGACTCCGAGAGAATGGACTTGTGGAGATCGGTAGAGCGGTGCCTGGCCCGCATCGCTGTGTAAAAGTATTGTGGTCTTGTGTGCTTTTTCGTATCCGCGCACTGCATGTCTGATAGCAGAGAGCGGCTGCACGGTGCCTATCTCATTGTTGCCCCAACCGACAGATACAAGGACTGTCTCAGGCGAAAGCAGCGCAAGGACGCTTTCGGCGCGGATAATCCCCTTCGCATCCGGTTCTACATACGAGACCTTTCCTCCCATCCGTTCGATTTCCGAAAAACATTCGAGGACTGACGAGTGCTCTATCGAGCTTACTATCCAGTGCGTCTCTCTGAGTGAGCGCTTGCGCAGCTCAAGGCCACGGGCAAGACCAATGAGAGCAATGTTGTTGGCTTCCGTGAGCCCTGAGACAAAAATGAGTTCACGCGCTTTGCACCCCAGATGCGCGGCGATTGATTCGCGTGCTCCGTCCAGAGCGTGCTTGGCGGCAACACTCTCGGCATGTATCCCACCGGGATTGGCGAACAAAGGAGAAGCGTCGCTGCATGCACGAGCCGCTTTGGGATGCATGGGTGTCGCGCTCGCGTAATCGAGGTAGATGCGTTTGGTACGACCAAGCATGCGTCTATTGTGTACGCTCGCCTGCTCTTTTACAAAATGATGATTCAGTTGTATACTTCTTTTCACGACAAAGTACTGGGCATCTATGAATCTCGCATATGAAAAACTCACCTGCACAGCCTGCCGAGCGACCTCCTATTGTGGCAGTTTTGGGGCACGTTGATCACGGCAAATCCACTCTCCTCGATTTCATCCGCAAAGCAAATGTAGTCGCCAAGGAAGCCGGCGGCATCACGCAACACGTAGCTGCGTACGAAGTAGAACGCCCTGGCCGGGCAGGCGAGAAAAATGGTGAGAAAAAGCGCATCACCTTCATTGATACTCCCGGACATGCCGCATTCAGTGCTATCCGCGCGCGCGGTGCCTCTGCCGCAGATATCGCCATTCTCGTTGTCGCTGCAGACGACGGTGTCAAAGCGCAGACACTTGAAGCACTCCAAAGTATCCGCGACGCAGGCACACCTTTTATCGTCGCTATCAATAAAATCGACAAGCCGAATGCCGACCAAGAGCGCACCATCCGCACCCTTCTCGACGAGAAGGTGTATCTCGAGAAATACGGCGGCGATGTGCCGTGGGCAGCGATATCCGCAAAGACCGGAGCAGGCGTCGAAGAATTGCTCGACCTTATCTTGCTTGTATCTGAAATAGAAACGTTTACCGGCGATTCCAGTGCACCCGCGCACGGATATGTCATCGAAGCACATCGCGACCAAAAGAGAGGGCTCGCCGCGACTCTCATCATTACCAACGGTACTTTGAAATCCGGCATGGCGGTCATGGCAGGACGCGCGATTGCACCGGTCCGAATCATGGAGACAACAGCGGGCAAATCTCTGAAAGAGGCGACATTCTCAACACCCGTCCAGCTCATCGGATTCGACACGCTTCCTCAAGTCGGTGAAGAATTCCATGCGTATAAAAACAAGCGCGAGGCAGAAGAAGCCCGGCCGCCTCTTGCGCCGCGCGACTTGCGTCCGGCGCCACAAGCGCTCGCCGAAGGCGAGACGGGTCCCTTCTCGATGCCTGTCATCATCCGTGCCGACGCATCGGGCTCGCTCGAAGCTATAGCTCACGAGGTGCCGAAGCTGGGTACCGAACACGCACGTGTCCAAGTCGTACAATCAGGCATCGGTGCGGTTTCAGAAAATGACGTGAAGGCAGCTATTGCAAGTGATGTACGTGCTTCCGTCATCGGATTCAACGTTGCAATTGACGCTCCAGCAGCCGCGCTCGCACTCCAGCACGGTATCCGCGTTGAAACCTTTACCATCATCTACAAGCTCACCGAACGCCTCGAGGAGCTCCTCGGCGAATCAGCACCGAAGCGTAAGGTGGAATCTGTCACGGGAAAAGCAAAAGTCTTGAAACAGTTCGGAAGCCGCAAAGACGAGCACGTCATCGGAGCTAAGGTGACGGAAGGATTCCTCGAGCGCGGAGGTCAGGTGCGCGTCATGCGTCGATTGGAGGAAGTCGGCACCGGAAAGATAAAGAATATCCAAAGCAACAAGCAAGACGTAAGCCGCATCGAGGAAGACCGTGAATTTGGTGCGCAGATCAATACAGAGTTTGAAATCATGCAGGGAGATGTCCTCGAAGGATTCAGGACCTCAATGGAATAAGTATGGAATCACGCAGACAGACACAGGTGTCCCAGGTAATCGCGCAAATGGCGGGAGAATTTTTTGCACGCGAATCAAACGTGAAAGCACTCATCACCGTCACCCACGCCGATATCTCCCCTACCTACAAAGAGGTCACCGTCTACCTTTCTGTCTTTCCGCAGAACATGGAAGCGCAGACACTCAAATTTGCAAAGCGCGCCCGGACAGACTTCCGCGCATACATCAAAAGCCAGGCCCGCTTACATCCGATACCCGTCGTTGATTTTGAAATAGACCTCGGTGAGAAGAACAGACAGCGCATCGATGAATTAACGCGTACGTAGTAGTACTGACAGTGGTTCTACTTGTTGCCGTACTTTTTCAGATACATCAGTTGTCAGCTATAGCTCTAATTAAACGTATACGCAAGTCTCATAGCGGGAGATTGAACTGCCGCCGAAGATGACGGTCATTCTCAATGGAATCAACAATCAGATACAGAAGATCTTTCCCAACACGAAAATCTGCCTTAAGGAGAGTGACTAAATCCTCGCAATCGTAAGGATAGACCCATACGCTGTCCTGAAGGCGTTCAAATCCAATCGTCACGAGCGTGCGCCTTACTGTTTCGCGCAACCCCTTTCGGCGCTCGGGAATATCAAAAATCAATACGCGCCACTTCCGATCCCATCGTGTTGGTTTTCGTGACCCATAGTCTTCGAGCTGCATTCTGCGTAAAGCACGTTCGCCTGCCAGGGTGAGGCGGAGAAATCCGCCTTGGTAAACGAGTAATCCTCGTTGTACAAGCCGCTCACGTGATGCGCGTATGAATTCTCTTTGACGTGTGTTGGGAAAAAGTCCGAGTTTCCCCATGGCGCCGATAACATTGGGGGCCACAACAGAAACACTGAGAAGACCGGCAATTTGCACCGTTGAAAGAATGATTTTTCTTAAATTGGTTCTTTGCGCTCTCTTCTTACTCTCTTCTTCATGTCTCCCCATACGTCAATTGTAAGCTACAGCTTAGTTTAAACGTATAGCTGCTGTGTGAATAAATAGCGGGCAACATGGTATATTGTGCGGAATGGCCACGTGGCGAAGGGGTAACGCGGGAGTCTGCAAAACTCTTATGCGCGGGTTCGAGTCCCGCCGTGGCCTCAAATAGGATATATTTGTACTAAGCCGGGGTGGCGGAATGGTTTACGCAGAAGACTTAAAATCTTTGACCCTAAACAGGTTTGTGGGTTCGAGTCCCACCCCCGGCACAAATGAACCAACAGAGAGAAATGTTACAATCCCCTACGTGGAACCTAATTCCGGTAAAAAATTAGAGATTATCGTCGACGGAGTCTGGTGGCAGCGGCTGCCTGTAAGGACGCACGTCGTCACAAAAGACGACAACATCACCGACGTCGTACAGAAGTACGCGAGCCCGCTTCTGCAGAGCGGCGATATGCTATTCATCAGCGAGCGCATCGTCGCCATTAGCCAAGGGCGCGCCTTTCCTATCAAAGACATCAAGCCATCGTGGCTTGCGAAGCTTTTGGTAAAATTCGTCCATAAGTCCCCCTATGGCATCGGACTCGGCAGTCCGTGGACGATGGAACTCGCCATCCGCGAAGTGGGAGCATTGCGGATACTTATGGGTGCCGCAGCTGCGGTTGTCACCAAACCATTCGGCCTGAAAGGCGTCTTCTATCGTGTCGTCGGCAACAACATTAATGCGATTGATGGCCCCTGCGACTACACGCTGCCGCCGTACAACGATTACGCAAAGCTCGGCCCCGCAAAGCCGATGAAGGTGGCAAAAGAATTGAGCGAGGCGCTTGGCTCCGACGTTGTCATCATCGATGCCAACGACTTGGGTGCAGCGGTGCTGGGCAAATCAAACACAGATATCACTGACGCATTTTGCAAAGCGGTCTTCAAAGATAATCCCCTCGGTCAGTCAACAGAACAGACGCCGCTTTGTATCGTCAGAAAAGTCGCGTAACGAAGATATTTTGATACAATCCTGATACCGTTGTTTTTCAGGACGGACAACCGCCTATAGCTCAGCTGGTAGAGCAACTGCCTCTTAAGCAGTGGGTCCCTGGTTCGAATCCAGGTGGGCGGACCAACGAATAGTTTGATAGGATACGCGGGTTAGGGGCAGGTGGCGAAATTGGTAGACGCGCCAGGCTTAGGACCTGGTCTCGCAAGAGGTGGAGGTTCGAGTCCTCTCCTGCCCACTAGAGGTATGTCTGAGTACAACAGCGCGTGGAAGTTTGTATACGCGACGTATCCGCGTTTCTTGCGTGTACTTGAACGAATCGGTATTCATTCGGGCAGACAAGAATACCTGCTCGGTACTTTGAATCCGAAATATTTGCCGGAAGATTTGGAAAAACGCTTATTGGAAAACGGATTCGAACCGGCAGTATTGGCATGGAAAGATTCGGACGAGGTGTTCGGTCTACGCAAAGTCGACAAGCACGTGTACCAATGGCACGTGCGATTGTATTCCGACGGTGAAATCAGGGGACACTATGAATACTCCTCCGAAGGAAATCCGGTCGGGCACGTATTTAGCTCCGCATTCCGGCGCGATGATGACACCCTCATCGCGATGTTAGACGATTACCTAGTCCGATAACAAATCAGTTTCCTCCAAAGAAATTCGGGGAGATGGTGACGCCGTCTGCGCGGCTGACGTCCGGGTTACGGAAGTCGAGGCCAAAGGTGTTGTTGAGAAGTTCGAGAATGCCGAATACGGAGACCATGATGAGCATTCCGATGATACCCCAGAGCATATGCTTCTTGCCTTCCTCATTGTCTCCCCCCTCATTCAATTTCCACAAGAACTCCACGAGGCCGTAGACGAAGAGAAGGAAGCCGAGAGCAAAGACAAGGAGTATCGCAGGGTTGATGATGTACGTTTCGAAACGGTACATTATGTTTGATACTGACTCCATATACAGAGGCGAATGAATTACGCCTTACGATTTACACACTAACACCTCAGTTATTAGTAGCTCGTGCCGGTGTTTATCTGAATACCCTTTGGAATGACCGGGTCAGTAGAGGTTACCTTGAAGGTGCTCTGCAGCAAGCGGATGATGCCCCAGATGGAAACCATGACGAAAATGGCGATAACGCCGTAGAACATGATTTGCAAACCTTCGCTTTTCTCTTCGCCCGCAACCATGAGGTACTTGATGAGGCCCCAGAAGAAGACCACGATGGCCAAGGTGATGAAGAGGCCAATCATGGCATTCAAGAACGTATTAAAGAGTGCGAGCGTGTCGAGGAGAGTGGCAGCACTCGCGAGCATCGGGAGTGCTACTGTCGCTGCTGCAAGAACCGAAGGGCTGAGGAATTTACGCATATATATGAGGGGCCTGGTTATCTATCTATTATTCTTAAAGTACCCTAATGGTATAGGCGGGTGCCTAAAACACAATGAGGCGATGTGGATAAGCGACTACACCGTGAGGTGCCCGAAGGGATCGAATGTCGTCAAAGACGACATGAGAGTGGTCGCGCACACACGAGCACGTGTGGGCGTAGAAAGTACTGCCAATGAGCGCTTTAATGCTTCGGGTTGGCCTCCTTCTTCTCCCCTCCTCCAGAATGAGCCGCCAGGTACACAATAACCGCGATAACGATGACGCCGACAATGAGAGACAGCAGATACGTCGCCTGTCTCGGGTGGTTCTGGAAGAATTGGACGATTGCCATAAGTACAACCAATACGAATAGAATGACCACCGACCACTCCATTATCTTGACGGCTTCAGTACGGTACGACGGCCAGGTCCCCAGACGACAAAACCACAAAATAAATCCCCAGCCGTATGTGAACAGTGCTACGGTGAGCATGAGACCGACAAACACGTTGAAGATTCCTATAGCTTGGGCGAAAGATGCTCCTGCGCCGGGATTCGTACTTACACCTGTACCCACATCCACGCCCATGCCCGCATCCGGTATATCTCCCGCATACACAAACAGTGGAAGCACGAGCATGAGAGCCCCGAATACAAGGAGCGATGCCGCAGGCGCTCGCAGAAGAAATCTTGGTACTCGCATACAATTGCTATTCGCCGGTGAAGCGGAGTGATTCAAAGCTATTCGAAGGAGTTAGTCCTGTACTCGTCGTCGGCGCATTGGAGCTTTCTCCGAAAAGCGTATTCTTCAACAGGCCTAAAATGCCCCAGATAGAGACCATGACGAAGAGGATAATAATGCCCCAAAAGAAGTACGCTCTCACCTTTTCTCCCCCATCGTCACTGAAATTCAATATGTTTGTCGAAACTCCATAAAAGTAGACGACGATGCCCAGCACAATAAGTACTGCCGTCGTGGCATCAAAAATGTCCACAATGTCGACAGCGAGCTCTTGGAAGGTGCGTGCCGCTTCGGCCGATGCGACAGCGGGAGCTGCAAGAAACAACAGAATTGAAAAAAGGAATGAAAATCGCATAGATATCATGAGGGTCCGACGAGCTGCGTGACCGTCCCTCCGATAAGAGTCGCGATAACCCAAGCCCCGAGAATAAGGAGTGCACCGAGAATGACATATACGAAATTCTTCTTTGCCTCATCGAGCTTGCTGGAATTACCGCGGGCAAACACAAACATAAAGCCGGAGACGACAAGAAAAAGCGTGATGATGGGGAGCGCGACAATCACGAGCACCTTTAGGGCACCGGCAATGAACGCGGGAATGGTGCTGAAGTTTGAATTCAGGGGATTCTGTAATCCTGTTTGCGCGTGCACGACAGTTGCACAGGCGAGCACTGCGATAAAAAATAAACTGACAATGGCTGCGTGGTACTTCTGAATCATAATCCTAAAATATGCGCTAATTCCTGGTCAGCCCGCTGGACCGCTTCCCCGACAAGCAAGGCACCGCTCGTCGTATTCTCAATCATAGCCTGGAAAAGTTGTGCTGTCTTTTCAGGATCCGGGTCGAGCCACGAATGAGCCAAAATGGCCTGCTTGTTGAAGAAATCGTCATTCCCTTGTGCCGGCTTGTTGAGTACATCGCGGCGTGCGCTTGGAATTCCAAGAGCTACAGAGAGTGCGGTACCCGTGTCAGCAGAGACGAGGAGGAAGGCGACCGTAATCGCGCCATTGGGATTCTTGCCCGCACGCGAGGCAGCCAAGCCCCATACATGCGCGGTATTGACGGCATTCGACGCCGAGCGAATCTGCGGGATAGGTGCCAAACCAAAATTCAGATTGGGATTGATACGCGTGATGAGCGGCGCTTCGCTCGCATAGCCGATATAGAGTGCCACGTCTCCGGCGGCAAATACTTTCTGGGATTCAAGCATCGAGCGATTCCACGAGTACTGATTTTTGGAGGGGTCTGCGAATTCGGTATAGAAACGCGTTGCCGAGACGGTGGCCTGCGTCGAAGCTCCCCCCGCACGCGGAGTAAGCGCGGGTATAAGACGCCCTGAGGCGTCATAGGCCGTGATATCCCCTCCGGCCTGCAGTATCAAGGTTGCGATGATGTCTTTTGCGTTCGTTATATTCCTGTACTCACCGAGAGCAATCGCAGATTTTGTGAGTGCACCCGATTCATCCTTCTTACTTGCCTTCTGGGCTATGCCGTAGAGCTCATCCCAATACTTCGGCGCCTGCGCATATCCCGCATTCGCGAGCATGTCTTTGTTCCAGTAGAGAATGAGCGGGTCGGCAAAAGCGGGAACAGCGATGACGCCATCTTGCGCAAGGAAAGGATTGGCCGCTTCAATAAATGTATTCTCGAATTGCGCTTCCGAGAGCACCGAAAGCGGAATGACAACCGCCTTGCCGGCGTTCTTGAGCGCGTAATCCTGCCGCAGCAAGAACAAATCAGGCCCTGTGCCGCTCGCAAGCGCATTCGTAAGCTCTGATTCAAAGGTGGTCGGATCTTTTTGCTCGTATGTGACCTGGCTTAATTCAGGATACGTCTCAGAAGCTTGCCGGATGACAACGGAGAAAGCCCCCTGATCGAGCGTGCCCCATATTTTTACTGACCCGATGGTATTGGTATTACCGCCGCCGATGGCAATCGAGAACACGAGGACACCCGCAATAGCAAGCCCGCCGAACAAGACGAGGAGCGTAATCTGAAACATTGAGAGTTTTTTCATATGTTCTTTTTTGGAACAAGCCTGAGCATCATTCCGTAGTGGTGCGCACCCGCGGAGAATTCCCGCTGCAGTTCAAAACCTGAATCACGTGCGAGTGCCAAAGCGGCATCTTTCGTGACAACGTCCTCCTTAACCGGGCCCATGCCGCCAAACGATTCCGACCAGTCAATAATAGCAAGCCGCCCAGCCGGTTTGAGTATTCGCCACGCCTCCGCAAGGACAGCTTTCTTATTTTCAATTTGGAATAAGAGATTGGAGATGAGCACGAGGTCGAGTGTCTTGTCCGCCAGCTTCGAAGAGCCAGGATGCTCAAGGTCTGTCCAAATAATTCCGACATTTTTGAATCCGCGCCTGTGCACCTCATTCTTGACGCGACGAAGCAGGTCGCGCTGCACATCTACCGCGTATACATGCCCTGAATGTTCGAGTGCTTCCGCGATGTGCAGCACGTAGATGCCGGATCCTGAGCCGAAATCCGCGACAGACATTCCGGGCTCGATACCGAGTGCCCCGACATTACGCTTCGGGTGTGCGAAGTTTGCTGTATTCAAAGGAGTCTGCGTAGGCATTCCTTCTATTATATATCAAGCCGTCATGCGAAAACGGGAATGGAGGCAATCTTGTGGGCAATTCAGTATATGTAGATAAAAACCAGTAGCACGATAGCAATCAGCACGATGAACCCCAGGCCGCCGTATAAACGAACTTGCTCTTTTGATCTTTCAGAAATTGGCAAAAAATAAAGTATCGCCTCGCCGATTGCCTGAAATACGACATCGACGAGGAAATCAAGCATGTATGAGTTACAACTCGGTATCCACCGCCTCAAACACTACAAACGATGCGACTTGGTCCCCTTCGCGCATTTTCATCACGCGTACTCCCTGCGTCGCGCGACTCAAAGTTGAAATTTCGTCGAGTCCCGTGCGAATGGTCTGACTTTTCTTGGACATCGCAACCAGCTCACCACCTTTTGCGAGTACGACTGCAGCTCCGACGAGCTGCTTGGTCTTTGCGGTGATAGACATCGTCTTGATACCGGAGCCTCCACGCCCCTGTGTCTTGTATTCAGAAAGTTTTGTCTTTTT
>CAMTYD010000013.1:0-10742 GCA_947085915.1 uncultured Parcubacteria group bacterium | reverse complement strand
TCTTTCCCTACACGACGCTCTTCCGATCTTCACGCCGCTGCGAGAGCGAGCGATTGCCGTGAATTTCCGCTGCGGTATGTCCCATCGAGGCGACGGTGCGCATGATGCGCTTCGCGCCGTGTTTGGTACGGGAGAAAACGAGCGTCGAGCCGGCGTAATCACCGAGCACCTTCTCGAGCAAACGTGCTTTCTCTTCTTTGCGAACGATGAAAAATTCCTGAGTGATTTTTGCGACGGTAGTGCCTGCGGGAGCCACTTCGATACGCAACGGCAACGTCATGTGCTGGGTGGCGAGCTGCATGATTTCTTTTGAAAGTGTCGCTGAGAAGAGCATCGTCTGGCGCTTCGTAGGAGCCGCGGCGATAATCTTTTTGACTTGCGGCCAGAAGCCCATGTCGAGCATGCGGTCCGCCTCGTCGAGGATAAGCACCTCTACCATGTCGAGCTTAAGTGTCTTTTGAGCGAGATGGTCGAGCAAGCGACCGGGGGTAGCAATAATCACATGAGGGTCGCGGCGGAGTGAAGAAATCTGCATACCCATTGAAGCACCTCCAATGAATACGGTCGTGCGCATACCGAGAGGGCGGGCGAGCTTCGCGAGTGTCTCATCTACCTGGAGCGCGAGCTCGCGCGTCGGGACGAGGATGAGTCCACGACCCGCGCCGGCTGCCAACCGCTGCAAAAGCGGTATGCCAAATGCGAGCGTCTTGCCTGTACCTGTCTGGGCGACGCCCACGACATCCTTACCCGCAACTCCTTCAGGAATTGCTCGGTACTGAATCGGTGTCGGTGTAGTGAAATTGAGCTTCCCGAGTATGTCGAGAATGTTCGGTGAAATGCCGAGACCATTGAACGTATGCTCAGGCGTAGCCGGAGTGGATGTTGGAGTCATTGGAATATGTCTAGAAACAGCAATTAAGTGGTGATGATACCATGAAAATCGAATAAGAGCAAACCTCCGCGAACGGGACTGTCCATCTCCAAAAAGGCTTCTGCTTTACGACCTGTTGTGTCTCATGTTATCGAGCGCCCAGGTGTACTCGATAACCAGAACGGCTATCCATTGCGGCTCGTCCTTCAGGAGAAAGAAAAAAGTTCCGAAGATGACAGCAAGGGTGTTGATAATGAAAAAAGCAATGTCAAAGCTTTCCTCATGACGCGACACTTCTTCGTTGTTTGTAAAGTAGAGTAACCATCCTTTGAGGTTCATATATTGAGAATGTTACTCGGTAGTTTTTCCGTCGAACGCTTCCTCATCCCCTTCTGCATCTGCTTGGGTGGCGTGAACGACGCCGTCGCGATGATTCGGCGGAGAATATACCGTGTAGAGCTTCATTGCTCTGTCCGGTGATGTATTGATGATGTTGTGACGCGCGCCCGCAGGGACGACGATGGCGAATCCATTGTCGAGCCTATGTTCGGCGCCGTCCAAGACAGCTTTCCCTTCGCCCGCTTCGCAGCGGATGAATTGGTCGAGCTGGTGAACCTCCTCACCGATATCCTCACCGGGCTTTAGGCTCATCACCACAAGCTGGCTATTCTTTGCAGTGTAGAGCACGTGCCTGAAATTCTCATTTTCGAGTGCCGTCTTCTCAATGTTTGTTATGAATCCTTTCATAGTAGTTTTGTAGTCATCTCTTTTAAATTCTCAGAACTCAATGCCCGCCGCTATCACTACTTGAGTCGCCGAAAAATATATCGGGTCGTGGCTCCCCTTCAATAGAAAGTGTGCCCCACGCACCTTTATCCATGCGCGCGAGTGCATGGTCGACAAGCACGTACGTGCCCGGGACATCGGCGGTGAATTCAACGATTGCCGCACCTCCCGCGGGGACGATTGTTGTCTGCACGTTTTTGAAATTGCTTCCCCCCATCTGCGCCTCTGGATAGACTGTGTCGAATATTTCTCCGATGAGGTGGAACGATGAAATCAAGTTTACACCGCCGTTACCCACGTACATCCGTACTTTCTCGCCTTGCTTAACGACGACCTTATCCTTCGATATAGAGCCGACCCGGCCGTTGAAGACGATGTACTCAGGAACCCCCGCGAGCATCTTCGTCGCATCGATGACCTGCAACCCTTTGGTACCGCGCGCGCCGCCGGTATAGAACTCTCCTTGCATCACATAGAGCTCGCGGTCTACCTGCGGCAAACCTTCTTTCGGGTCTACAAGAATGAGTCCGTACATACCGTGCGCCATATGATTGGCGACATTGGGATGTGCACAGTGATATACATAAAGACCGGGATTCAGAGCTTTGAAACTAAAGGTCTTGCTCTCTCCCGGCTTTACGTCGGTCACCGTCGCGCCTCCGCCGGGCCCGGTCACGGCATGGAGGTCTATCGAGTGCGTGTGCAAGCTTGATGCGTCATTGCGCAAAGTGAGCGTCACCGTATCTCCCTCCCGTACGCGTAAAAATGGTCCGGGTACGGTGCCGTCAAACGTCCAGTAGTTGATGACGACTCCTGGCGCAACTTCCGAGAGCACCTCTCTCGCGGTGAGGTCAATCTTTACTTCAGTAGTCGTGCCTACGCGGGAAGGGGGCACATCGAGCGGATCTCGCGCGATATCGGCTCGACGCTCGAATTTGTCAATATTGGTGAAGAAAGAAAGGATATTCTTGAGTGGAAGTGTCGGACCATCAGCAGGTCCGTAGGTCTTGATGCCAAATGGATACTGGAGGTCACGCGGCACACCTACCGGAAACCAGAAAAAAAGCATCACGCCGGCGAAGAACGCCCCCAAAAGCAGTGTGTCCCTACGGGAATGATGTTTGCGGAGGACGAGATAGAGAAAGAGAAGTGCGGCGAGCCCCGCAAGAACTAGCCCGAAGCCTTGGATGATGAGGTAGTTGAGCAAAGACCACAATTCAGTGAGCTTGTTCATAGGTGTCTCATTCTAGCAGACCGAGGCACCCTGCCTTACGCCTAGGCAAGGCAGGGTGTTCTGCGAATAATACTTACTGTCCGTACCAGGCCTTGAGCCATCCCCGCATCACTTCAATCTCACGTGTTTGCGAGGTGATGATGTTGTCCGCCAGCTGCTTCATTTCATCCCGCCCGGTCGAAGCCTGGAGCATTTGTGCCATCACAACCGCCATCTCATGATGCGGAATCATCTCCATGATGAACTCACGGTCGAATTCCGCATCCGGTACCGATTTGAGTACATCGGGCTCCCCTGTCATTCCGCTCATACGCATTCCCATTCCACCCTGGGGTGGCGTGGAGCCGTACCAATTCTGATACCATCCGCGCATATCGACGATTTCCTTCTCTTGCGCCTCAATGATTCCTCGCGCGAGCGATAGTACTTCCGGACGCTTGGAGCGCTCGAGCGCAATTTTAGCCATCGCTATCGCGCCGTCGTGATGCGGAATCATTTGAGCGATGAAATGCTGGTCGATATTCTGCCTCATTGCCGAGCCGTCTCCCATCATATGATTGCCGGTTCGCGAGGTACTGCCGCCAGCAGACGAGTAACCGATTCCCAGCCCGACGACGAGCATGAGTAACCCTATTAGTATTGTGTTTCTTTCCATAATTTCTTTTTTACTGATTAATTTTCTATTGCACCGCTACTAATCATACCTCAGCTCTATCTTGTCACCATCCTGCATGACGTAACTTTCGTACTCCGTATTTTCTTTTCCATTCACCGTCATGCGCATGTTGGTACCGAAGGACTGCATGTCTTTCCCCCAGATGCTAAAGAATCTGCCGAGTTTGATGTCGTTACTTCGGACGATGCCCGCAAATTCCAAGTGGACGATAGGTACGTCTTCGTGCGTATGCATGGGCTGATGTAGCGCACCCAGGCCAAGATTCTGAGGAATTTCCTGTTTCACTCCCTTAATGTATACATCCAGAGACGGATGCCAGTGGAGTCCCTTTTGGGCGATGACGTCGGCGTCAGCGACACCGGGAGCATTGTCCGATGGAGAAAGGAAGAGTATTGAGCTCAAAGCTGCAAGAACTACTACCACGAGTCCAATAAAGAAGATTTTCATAGATGTACTTGCTGATTGATTTGATTTATTAATTGGTAACCTTTAGACGACGATCTCACATAGAGGAGGTTCGGTAATGTGCTTTGCCAAGAAGTAGGTCGATGTGCCGAGAAGAACCACTCCTAAGAGGCCGAACTCTCCGCCCCGCAGCGGCAAGAGCGCGAGTATGCTTGCCCCACCTGCCGTCGCGAGCAGTGAAGAGATAACAAGTGATCCGCATGCCGCACACCCCAGCCCCGCGGCTCCCGAGAGCACTCCGAGAGTTCCCACCGTCACTCCGGCTGCGGATAACTCTTGCTTTTGACGCCTCAAAATGTACGCAACGAAAGCAACGTTGATACCGACAAGGACGGCAATCGCGATTGTGTACGCGGCGGAAAGAGCAGTAAAGTTCGTGCTTATCGACTCCAGGAGGCGGAGTGGCAACGTCACCTTATCCGCGAGTGATACCGAAGAATCGAACCAGATGGACCACAGGAGCCGGAAATTGGGAAACCAAGCCGCGAACGAAAACGCACCGAAACCAACCGCCACGGCGAGAAGAGCGTACTTCCAATTTCTGAAGACTTTTCCTGCGGCATTCATAGCTATTTGTCTTTCAATGCGAGGTCAATGAGCTGCTTAACGGCCTCAGAGGGCTGGGCACCCGAGAGTGGGTATTTCTTTCCGCTTTTTGAGACGACGATGCTCCACGGTGTGCCACTCCCCCCGGTCGCTGCCGCATCTTTTACGTTCTCTTCGACGTGTGCATCATGCCGTCCGCTTCCGAGACACGATGCAAACTTTGCACCATCAAGCCCTATCTCTTTCGCAATTTGGGGTAGTACTGTATCGATGTTGGTCTGGTCGTTTGACGGTGTGAGCTCGAAAAAGCGGTCCGTGAATTTCCAGAACGCTTCGTTGCCACCAAGCTCTGCAGCACATTCGGAAGCAACAGCTTCTTTGCGAGCCTTGGAGTGGAGCTGATCGAGAGGATACTGTCGGTACACCCACGCAACCTTGTCGCCATATTCTGCGCTCACCTGCTTCATCGTCTCGTGGAAGCGTTTACAGAATGGACACTCGAAGTCTGAATACTCTACGATTTTAACCGGCGCATTCGGGTTGCCGCGTATGTGGTCGGCGCCGGTAATGGGCGCCATCTGCTCGAGGTCGCCCGTGAATTGCTCCTTGCCTTGCGGCTGAAGTGCTCCGGCACTGGTGCGATTACTGATACCGAGGTAGATAGCACCCCCAATGAGGGCTCCTGCAATAATGATGGCGACCGGAATGGCAAGATTATTTTGTTTTGTTCCTGAGTTCATATGTTTGTAGATGTGACTATTGCGTTAACCAATAATACAGAGAGTACGAGGAGTCCGCTAAGGCGGCTACAGATGCAGGATTAAAAAAGCTTAGGATGAAGAATACCGTCTGAAAACGCTTCCTGCAGCGGATGATGAAAGAAAAACCTTACCCGATGCGGTACCCGAAAGTCTCGTGTCGGCAAAATCTTTTTTCTCGGGAAACGGTGCCTGCCGTGCCGGAGTAAAAGCAACGACAAAAGTAAGAGCAGTACAAGCGATGCCACACTTTGACCCGGGATGGTTACCGTGAACGCGCTCTGCCATGCCGCCAGATGTTCGAGCGGATCCATCCTACAGACTGCCCCCCCGCCCATGAATGGACAGCCGGACATCTGACCATCCGGCGGCATCATACCGAAATGGAGGACGCCGAATGACCCGAGCAACAGGAAAGTGAGCGTGACTATCGCGATACCTATTGTGTGCTTTTTGTGTCTCAGCATACATTCAATGCGAGGCTATTTTTCCCCTTTTCTCAAGCATCAATTTTGATAGTTTCATTTTATTTTGAGGCATTAATAATATTCTGAATGATGTGATCAATCTCTTTTGGTCTCTCGCCCAAATCTGCCTGGGGGAAGAATTGCGACAAAACAATCGGCCGCATGCCGGAAATAAAAGTCTGCCCATCTTTGGTATAGACATTTATTTTACACGGTAAGCAAAGTCCGATTTTGATGTCAATGTTCAAAAACTCATCGGCAAATTTTGCACTACAAAACTCAATAATCTTAAACGGTTCTCTTGGAAAACCTTTCTCGTCTAGTGTTTTCTGTACATCATGGATATATAAAACGCGCATGCCGGCAACGGCAATTTCATCTTGCACGTGTTGTACGGCCTCGTCAAAGGCCTTTGTCGTAGTCGTGGTGTAATCAAATTCCATAGACTCAGTATACAGTTCAGCGGGATTTCCGATAGTCCATGTATCAATCTTTCTACCGGAAGAGTGCCTGAATTTTTTTGGATAATCTGTAATTTCTGTCGCTACTGAATTTTGACGACGGTGGATGGTGACAAATTCTTTCTAATGATTGCAAGGTCCGCTTCCGAATACGCATTGCCCGAAATATCGAGCAGCTTCAGTTTGGACAAATTACCGAGTTCATACGGGAGTCCCGTGAGTTTGTTGTTTGAAAGATTCAATACTTCCAAATTCTTCAACTGCCCTATCTCTGCAGGTACTCCGGTAAATTTGTTGTTACTGAGATTCAAGACTTTGAGATTCTGGAGGTGGCGGACTTCAGCCTGCAGCGAGCCGTCGAGCGCGTTGTTTGAGAGATTGAGCTCCTCGATATCAGTGCGGCCGAATATGTAGCCTGGAGCCTTGGTAAGTCCTTGGCCGCTCAAATTCAACACGCCATTAGTAGGAGTCGCGGTGACAGCTCCTGGCTCTACATTTCCCGTGTTTGTCGATTTCTCTTCAGTCGTATACTCCCGTACGACATATCCTGCCGTGACTAGCGCAACAATAACGAACGTAATTACGAGTGCGGTTTTCATATCTTTATGCTTGCTCCGCAATTATCGCATCGACGTGAATCGGGCGCGACGCAACGTCTGCAAGCGTTTTCTTTGTGTCGGCAAGTTCTTGCTCGAGTTCCCTCTTCTCCTTCTTGATGGTAGAGAGATAGAAATCACCACGGATAACGCTCGGCAAAAGGACAAGAAGGGTCATAACGATACCCCCCACGATGGCCAAGAAAAGCACCACAGGTAATGAACCCGCCACCTGCCAATCCAAGAATGTAATAGTGACGACACCCGTATTTTGCACGACGAATAAGACCGACAACGCGCCCAAGAGAACACCGACAACAAGTGAAAATATCATACGAGAAGTAGCGTAATTAGCTGGTACTTCATGAAAGACGTTTGGATACGCCTTCTATTACAGGCAAATTTTACGCTCTTCGAGAGATGTCGGCGTATATAGAAAGCAATGCAAAAAGAAGGCTCAGTGATAGCGGTCCGAGAAAGATGCCGATGGGACCGAAGAACATAATTCCACCGATGACTGAAAGAAGCACGAGGAGCGGGTGAAGCTTCATGCCACTACCGACAAGGCGCGGTCCAAGAAAATTGTCGATAAGACCGACTGCAAGAACACCCCATGCAAGGAGTCCAAATGCTTGCGGCGTAGCGCCCGTGAAAAAAAGAAATGCAACCGCAGGAATAAATACAATTGCTGTGCCGATACCGGGAATAAGGGCCGTGACCGCAGCTACCGTCCCCCACAAGATTGCGCTCGGCACACCAAAGAGAGTAAAGCCAATCATCGTGAGTACTCCCTGCACAAGCGCAATCGTCAGATTGCCCTTGATGACAGAATTGACCGCGTGCTCCAGCCGGTCAAACACCCCCTCATCGTCTCTATCGGACAGAGGCGAAAGCTCAATGAGCATCTTGCGCACATGAGCGCCGTCACGGAGGAGATAGTAGAGCGCGATGAAGAAAATAAAGAGCGAGAGGAGGAGCGATGAGATGCTGGAGAAAATATCCCCCGCGTGCCCGGTAATCCACTGCAATGCCTCTTTGGTATACGTATCGACATTGGCCGATATGTCACGGGCAAATTCCCCGAGTCCCGGAATCTTTCCACCAAACGATTCATCGACGCGAACGAATAATTCGGCTATCGTGCTGCGCCCCCCACCCTCTTCGAGAGAAACATATACGTCGCGCGCTTCGTTGCCGACTAGTACACCGATAAGTGAAAGGGGCAAGAGTATCAGCAAGACACTTATGATGACGGTGAGGAGAGCGGCAGTGCTCGGCCAGCCCCCGAGGAGCTTGGAAATTCTCCTGTACAGCCCCTGAAGCACGACGGCAAAAACCGCAGCAAGAGCGAGTGCCTTCAAAAAGGGTGCGAATATAAAGAGGGTAAGGATAAGTGCCGCCCCCAGCAAAATCATCAAGAAATAGGGTCTGAGTGTCTCGCTTCGCATATAGTGAGAGTATACCCCGTGAGATACATACTTTCACCTGCCACGCAAACCCAGAGCCTTCCTATCTCATGGGGTACACCAAAAGAGCGGGCTTCACCAATCTTCATCTTGCATTCATATTCAGGGTGTATACTCAAATTCAAATGAATACGTGAAAAAAATACCGCTCGATGTCCCCGATGTATCGAGCATCACGTCCCGCGAAGACAAACTCCGTTTCATGTTGGAATCGGCAAAGATTCTTTCGATGAAAGTTGATTTCCGTACCTGGCTCCTCGAAAAAGCAAAATTGACCGTCCCCTCGCTCGCCGACTGGTGTGCGATAGATGTATTGAATGAGCAGGGCGGCCTTGAGCGTATCGCAGTCATCCATCGCGACCAGAAGATGACCGACTACCTCTTTGAGTTTGAAAAGCGCTTCCCCACCACCGAGAAAAATTCAAGCGACCTCTACACAGCCATCAGGACGGGTGAAGCGCAATTCGTCCCCGTCGTGACCGACGAGACGATACGCCAAGGCGCTCGATCTCCTGAGCACTTGAAAGCGATGCAGAGGCTCGGCCTGAAATCACTCATGATTATCCCTATCACCGCGCTCGGCAACACGCTCGGTGCACTTTCGCTCGGCTATGCAGAATCCGGCCGCGTATACACGCGGGACGACTTCGAATTCTTCAGAGAATTCTGCAACGACCTCGGCGTCATTCTGGACAACGGCCGCCTCACCGACGAAATATCCAAGCGCGACAAGGCCAAGGACCTTTTCCTCGCCTCCCTCTCGCACGAGCTCAGAAATCCTTTGGCACCAATCAAAAGCGCGCTTGAGCTGCTGAAGCTCAGCGAGACCACAATCAACGTACGCGAAGAGCTTGATAATATCGAATATCAATTTGACCACCTCGCGAAACTCCTCGGCGACCTGCTCGATATCACCCGTTTCACGCAAGCAAAAATCGAAATCGTCCCGCACACCGTCGAGCTACGTAAGCTTGTCGAGCGTTCGCTCAAAGCGAGTGACGCACTTCTGCGGGCATCGGACATCACACTCCACTTTACCTATCCGTCGACACTTCTCCCCGTCTGGGCGGACGATACACGGCTCGAACAGGCCGTCACCAACCTGATGAACAATGCCGCCAAATTCACGCCTTCGGGTGGTTCTATTTGGGTCAATCTCTCGAAGGAGGGTGAATACGCGGTAATCAAAATACGCGACAACGGCGAAGGCATCCATCCCGACGACCTTGCCAATATTTTTGAAATTTACTACCAGGGACGCGATATCACGAATGCGAGCGGGCTCGGCATCGGACTCTCGCTTGTACAAAAAATCATTGAGCTGCACAAAGGCACCATCAAAGCCCGGAGTGAAGGTAGGGGCAAAGGAAGCGAATTCGTGGTCAGACTTCCCATTACGGGCATTCTCAGTTTTGCAGCCGAGCCGGGATCGCACAGAACCGCTAAGGGCATGCCGAAGCGGATACTCATCGTGGACGACAACGTGGAGGCGGCAAATTCACTCGTGAAGCTTTTCAACAAACTCGGCAGTCACGCGGAAGCGGTCTACTCCGGCGAAGGGGCTCTTGCACTCAAGAATCTCTCAGAATTCGATATCATATTGCTCGACATAGGTATGCCGCACATGGACGGCTACGAAGTCATCCTCGCCCTGCATGGTCGCGGCGTACCTCCACCACCCGTGGTCGCGCTCACGGGCTACGGGCTTCGCGAGGATAAGCAAAAGGCTCTCGACGCGGGCTTTTCCGGGCATCTCACCAAGCCGGTCGGCATCAAAGAGCTCAATGAAATGTTCGGGAGGCTTTTACCCGAGCCTACAGTCTAAAGATAGACACTATTTCGCCCGCTTCGCTTTCTTTCCTAGCGAGTCCCGTCTGAAGCACCCGTACTTTCAGTAGGGGCAGTCGCTCCCGTAGCAGCAGGAGTGGTTGTTTCGCCCGTCCCCGCCTTGGTATCGGTCTTAGAAAGCACCTCGACACTCCACACGAAATCGCAGAGATACGGAGGTTTGCACGGACCGGTATACAGGCCGCTCACAGTCGCTTCGGTACTATTAGTTACATCTTTCGTAACTACCGGCTGATTTGATTTCATTGCCGTAGTGCCGTTTTGTCCCTGCATAAGCTGCCACACCTTCAGGCGATACGTCACAGCACCCTGAGACTTTGATGCGGCTGTCCATCGGAACGTCACCGGCTGCGTCTTATCGAGCTTAAATTCCGTTTGCGCCTGTGCAACCACTTTTGCTTGATATATCGGCTGTGACTGCACGGCTGTATCACCCGCCTCGTACTGCTTCGTCGTATCGTATTCTTTGAGCCCCAGAAGTTTGCTGTCATCTTGTAGATTCAGGCTCGAATCAATCGTGTCCGCGAACTGCGCTTCGGTCGGCTTATCCCCCGTTTGGAAATAACTC
>CAMTYD010000012.1:0-5934 GCA_947085915.1 uncultured Parcubacteria group bacterium | reverse complement strand
CTCACTTTTTTAACATATGGCAAAGAAAAAAATAAAAAAACAAAAGGCAGCAAAGAAAGCAAAACGCCCTGTGCGAAAGGGTGGAGCTGAACGCACAAAGAAACGCGCTATTGCGAAAAAAGCGCGCGCGGTCAAACGCAGCGCAAAAGCATCGAAGGCTCGAAATAAGAAAGCAGCTTCCGCATCGGCATCCACCAAGAAAGGTGCGGGCGACAAGCGACAGAATAAAGTAGAGGCACTCATCCTGATGGGTAAGGAGCGCGGATACATCACGTACGACGAAATTCTTCGCGAGTTCCCGACAATCGAAGACAACGTCTCTCTGCTCGAAGAAATCTACGATCGCTTCTCAGTCGCGGGCATTGATGTCTTGGAAGGCGGTGGCATGCTTGAAGACAGCTCGGCCGATAGCGTGCTCGCAAGCAAGAAATTACAAAATCGCCGCTCGGATGCGGGTTATGACTCAGTGCAGATGTATTTGCGCGAAATCGGTCAGTACCCGCTCCTCAATGGTCAGCAGGAAAAAGACCTCGCGAAGCGCATCCTTCAAGAAGACAACGAAGCGCGCAACATCTTGGCACGCTCCAACCTCCGCCTCGTCGTCTCTATCGCGAAGAAATACGTGAATCGCTCACCAGACCTCACACTTCTCGACCTCATTCAGGAAGGTAACCTCGGTCTCTTCAAGGCGGTGGATAAATTTGATTACACAAAAGGCTACAAATTCTCGACCTACGCTACGTGGTGGATACGCCAGGCCATCACCCGTGCTTTGGCCGACCAGTCCCGCACCATCCGCATTCCGGTGCACATGGTGGAAACTATCGCTAAATATAAGCAAAAAGTACGCGAATTGAACCAGCACCTCGGCCGCGACCCGCTCCCAGAAGAAATCGCCGCAGAAATGGGTATCGAAATAGACAAAATTTACACCATTCAGAAGATAAATCAGGATACCGTCTCACTCGAGAGTCCTGTGGGAGAAGACGACGACGAGCGCTCAACTCTCGGCAGCTTCATCGCCGACGACACTATCGCAAGCCCCGACATGGACGCCTCACGCCGCATCCTCAACGAGCAGATGACAGAAATCCTCGAAGAGCTTTCACCCAAGGAGAGAAAAATATTGGAAATGCGCAACGGCCTCACGGACGAGGGCATCTGCTACACACTTGAAGAGGTGGGCCGGGAATTCGGTGTCACGCGCGAAAGAATTCGTCAGATTGAGGCGAAGGCTCTTGAAAGAATAAGATTCCACGAAAGAGCCAAACAGCTGAGAAGTTACTAATCCGCCAGACCCGCCCCGTTAGAGGCGAAAGCTCTCTAATGGGGTCGAAGCAAAAGCACTAGAAAGAATCCGCTTCCACGAACGCGCCAAGCAGCTTCGTAGCTACTAAACCCTCAAGGGGTTTCTGTTGACAGAAGGCTCGCCATAGCGAAAGACGAACCTCCCTTGAGTTGAGTTACATACCACTCCTCTGTTAAGCCAAATTCGAATTTATCGATAGTCAACCAGTAATCATACGAGTCGGAAAGAATCTGGAATGCAATCACGTACTGATCTCTTGGGAACTTATCCCAACGCCCACCTTCAAACACAATGTGTCGCCCAATGCGTTCATTCGAAGTTATATAAAAAGGCATCCAATGTGACTCAACGGCGTGAGTTAACCAGTCAAATCTAACGTGCGATCTTTTATTGAATTCCATGGGATTAACGCAAAACATGGGAACAAATTCGAATACGACATTCTCAAAATTTACGTCACTCTTTAAGTACCATCTAAGGCGCATTTGTCTAATCCTTCCCGCTTTAGATCCTAAATTTACAAAATTTATCGGAAAACTGATACTTGGTATATGCCAAGTCCGTTTCTTTTCATCACCCGATATGTCAGGCGTAATCTTATAGCACTTCAAAGTCGGTGTGCCGTACGTCAAAGCTAGATTAAATGGTGACAGATGTATTCTCCAAAGACCATAAAGAGAAACGAGTAATGCTAGCACGGCGATGAAGTCTGATGCGTCCATAATCACGGGACGTTATTATATGATTTACAGCTTGGGCATCGGATAACAATATTTCGTATCTGATTTCTATTTAGTTTCTCAACAAGTATGGAGCCACATTCGCCGCATATCAAAGTCACGCCATCTGCACTTTCGCCCGTGATTCTGTTTCCGATGTTTTCAAATTCGATAACAGATCGAGTATTTTCCAGCGGTTTCGGTATTACTTCCAGCGTCATTTCATTATCAGCCATGGATGAATGCTACTCCTCCATGAATATTTGTCTAGAAATACCCCCGCTTTGTCCCAACTCGTCCCTCGGCACGATATTACCGATGGAACAATAAATACGCGACCGCGTATTTATTGTTCCATGAGTTTTTTCAAATAGAAAGGCCGCGAGTCCTCCAGGGTCGCGGCCATGTTGTGTGCCTTGTCTCACGAATCTGCGAGCAAGCCACTTGTGATAACCCACGCTGGTCCGCCGATGTACGGACCGAGCTCCTTCGTTGTTTCGCAGAGAATCCCTGTGGGTTCTGCTGCGTATGCGGCAACACCAATTGCGAGTGCCACCGCTGGCGTGAGCGCCGCCATGATTAGTCCGATGCTTCGTCGCATCATGACTCCTTTCTGGCCTCTAGAGCGGGCCACTGAGATGCTATACCTCTACCTTCGCTTTGTCCAAAACGTAGCGGCCGGGCTTCCGAGAGGGAAGTCCGGCCGTATCATTCGTCATGTCTGGACATTCTGCTCAGGATGCCCGCGCATGCTCCCGCCGCCATCAGCAGATGCGCTCTAGCGAGCAGCTCGTTGTACCAAATGCAGTCGACGGACACCAAGGGACCGTTTAGCGTCCCGCCGGCGGTAGCATAAATGGCAAAAGCAGTCACGGAAATCTCCAGCCCTGCCAGGCACAAGGAGGCTCCGAGCGCAGCGCGATAGTATCCCCACAGCATCCACATCGCATAGATCAGTCCAACGTTAATGAAGACACTGGCGGTACCCAGGAAATAAGCGATGTGAGTTGAGGAGCGGAAAGAAACGCCAAGGAACTCGACCGTATCCATCATTCGTTGCCTCCCAGGGGCGTTAGAATTCGGGTCGCTAGGAGTCTACATTCCCATCTTGGATTTGTCCAAAATTCAGGAGTCTCCCAACTTTGTGAGGCGGGACATGTCTATTGAGTAAAATCCGGCATATTTTTCTTGGTGCTGACCACCTACCTTGTACGCCTCCTGAAACTCATGTACTTCTCGGGGAGACATATCTACAGGTCCCACCCATCCCTTAATAAGGCCAGAGTCTTCGTCAGGCGATGCGAAAAGAAACCTTGCTGTCTGTTGAGGTGTTTCGGGAGGCAACCATTCTTCATTCTGTATGCGCACCAAATCTCCTTGTCTGATGGTCATTTTCTGCTGCTGTGCCTCGTCTATCTTTGCCGTCTCTTCTAGGGGTCGGGAGCGTATGTGGCGTTCATGTTCAAGCATGTACCAATGCTACACCCATCCTTGATTTGTCCAAATGTTACTCTTGTTCAGATTCCTTTGGCTTTTTGATGTCTGAGACAATTTCATGGAATGCATCTCTGGTCAGGACACCCAGCCGTATGAGTTCAAGCGCGGCTTTCCCGACTGCCGTGTTCGATGCGGTCTCGAGATTATCCTTGATTCTCATATTGGCGGGATTTTCTAGCTCGGTGCTGAATCTTTCTTGCAGACGCGCAGCGACGGCGGAACGGGTCGCCTCGTCCATATTTTTAGGTATCAATTCTATTTCTGGTCTCGCAATGTTGCTGTGAGTATTAATGCTATTTATCATATGCGAATGCTACCCGTTTACCTCTGTTTGTCCAAATCAAACAGCCGCGAGTCCTCCTAGGGTCGCGGCTGTCGTTGTGTGGAATGAACGGTTTCGGTTCACAGTTGCCCGAGAAGCTGAGCACCGGTGATGCCTGTGATCGCCAGCTCGAGCTGCTGAGGTTGCTTGTCCGGATTCGCCTCCTTGCCTTCGAAAATCCAAGGCAGGTCGGCGTCCTTCGTACCGCAATTATGCAGTATTCCAGATGCGAAGCAGAGAACACCGAATGCTGCAATTTTATAGTCGTTGTCCTCGGCGAGCATATCCTTTGCTTGCTTCAGGAAGGACGCTGCCTGAAGCGCTCCGGCACTTCGCCTGCTGTCGAGGTTTGCGAGCATGATGCGCGCCAACCCGTCAGCACGATCGATGAGCTTCTTTACTTCATTTTCGTCCAACTCGTTGGGGTCGAACATCGGTACCTCCCTCAGTTGCCACAATCTGCCGGTTATTCGGCTTCTCTCAGCCTACACCTCGCCCAGGTTTTGTCCAAAATCCAGAAGGAACAATAAATACGCGACCGCGTATTTATTGTTCCAAAAGCAAAACACCGCTTGTTTAGCGGTGTTTTTTGGATGAGCGTGATGCAAGCATCGTACGCTTCGCGGCGAGACGCTTCTTTGTCTTTCGAGAACGTGATTTCTTGTTTTTAATGTCCTGACTTGCTCGTTTTGCCATATAGCCAAGAGTATATCCTACTTTCGATGAAGATGGTATCCACACAGGCTTTTGCTTTGCGAAGTAGCGTTTCTTTGCTACATTACCCCCTTATATGGCTGAAAAACAAAAGGACTTGGTCAAATTCATACTCGAGCGCAACAAGCTCCAGAGTGCCGATTTCCGCTCGCCCGGCTCCCAGCTTGCCCGCCGCCTGTACCGCGCCCAGCACCCGAGCGAAATCATCGCGCTCAAGTGCATGGATGGCCGCCTCAACCTCGCTGTCATGACCAACACGCCTCCGGGCATCATCAAGCCGTACCGCAACATCGGCGGCAAATTCGACCTCGGCTGGCCATTCTTCGGCCGCCTCATGCTTGACGATATCGAGTACGCCGTTTCAAAAGGCCGCCCTGTCTATGTGCTCTCGACGTACCATTTCTCAAAAGGAGATGTGCATCGCGGATGTGCAGGACACAAATACGATACCGATGCTGCGCGTGCGGGAGCGCTGCGCCTGCGTGACCAATTTGAGTCGGCTTTTGGCTCGAATAATACGACCGTCTTTTCACTCGTCGTCGGTATCGAGACAGATGAGGGCGGTCTCGTTTTCCATGGAAAGGGAAAGCGTACCTTTGATATTGCTGACCACACCGACGCATCGCTAGAAAGCATCCACAGCGAGCTTCGTCACATGTATCCTGATATTCCTGACAATGTGCTTGAAGATTTGCTCCCACTCGTGGTGGGCAACCAAAAGTATGTGCGCGATATCCGCGCCGCGCATCGGCCTGTCGTCGAGATGGAACACAAGGAGCAGATTATCGCGGTCGGTCGTGGATTTGATTGGCTGCACCTCCCGAATCGAGCGCTCATGATAGGGCCATACGATCCACGATGGGAAGACGCGGTCGCTGTCGCAGGTACTATTATTTTGGGCAACATGAAAGCCAAGCGAATTCCTGAAAAAGAAGGGGCTCTCCTCCTCGTCTTGGCACCATTCCGTTCTATCGGAGCCGACCAAGGTGTTGCGGATGAAAAAGCGTTATTCCTCGCACGTGAAGCAGAGCGAGTACTGAGAGAAAAGGTGCCTGCCATCATGAAAAAGCTCAAAATCCTTGTCGGTACCGTAGATATGAATACAAGAGATTTCCACCTCTTGAAGAAATCATAAAAGATCGAACCGCCCTCAGCATCAGCTAAGGACGGTTCGTTTCGATAGGTGTGTCGCGGTAGGAAGTCTCAGGCGATTTGCGCCTGTCGTCTCGGTTCGAGAATCTGGGCCATGCTGACCATCGCCGCCTCGCACATGTCCTCAATGGACAGCGAAGCATCTAGGTAAGTAGGTGGATTCTGACCGTTGTCGGGGTGGAAGTAACGGGTCATGGCGGCCTTTTCGTATTTCACGAAAT
>CAMTYD010000011.1:0-9849 GCA_947085915.1 uncultured Parcubacteria group bacterium | reverse complement strand
GTTGGTAGTTGTATTGCTGGAGAGCTTGCTGGTACTGCTGCTGTTGTTGCTGGTATGCGTTTGAGTCAGTGGAGCAGGCTTGAGCTGGTTGGGATGGAGGAGGTTGTTGACCGCCGCCTCCGAGACTCTTGCCGAGGCCGCTGAGAAGCGAACTGATTGCACCCATCGCACCAGAGCCTCCTCCTCCACCCCCTTGTGTCTGACCGCCACCTCCTCCCCCGCCTCCGCCGCCATCACCTCCAAGCTTACGCGGATCAGGTCGCGGAGTAGGGACCACGGCCGGGGGGCCTCCCTGTGCAGCCGGTGGCGTGAATGCGGCGGCCGGTTTGCAGTTACTGTCCTGGTCGCACCAGACAAGCTTTCCGTCTTCGTCTTTGTGTTGGACATAGTACGGCTTGCTCAAATCCGGCCTCGAAGGTGCCGGGTCGGTAATACCGAAACAAGCCGGGTCAGTGGATCCCGCACAATTTGCTGGCTTCCTTGTTGAATCAGCTTGTGCAGTTGTTGTATCAGATTTTGCCGGTGCAGAATCAATACCCTTTTTAAGGCCATCGAGCTCTCGTTGCTCTCGAGAAGTGAGATTCGGTCCTACACCCTCCTCCGCCTCGGCACCTTTCTTCATCAACTCATCATAACGGTTGTTGTCTGAACCTCGTGTCCAAGCATCTGGCTGAGTACCGGCAGTGAAAAGCGGTGGGAGCGCGGGCCTCTCTGTCTTTGCGGCGGCAGCGGCGAATAGAGCATCCCTCTCTCTACTATCTGCAGAGTCAGGTCCTGCGGTCGGGGCAGGGGTTAGTGGAGGAAAAACAACACGGGGGCCTTGGCGGCTCTCGTCCCGTCCAGGATAAGGAGTTTCGCCGGACTTGGTCGCAGAATCGTTGTAACGATCTAAATCTTCTTGAGAGCCGGTGGGTCCGCGGCTCGTTTGTAAGTCTGCGATTCTCTCAGCGAGAGTCTGCTCAGGCTTGTATGCAGGTGATGTTCCCTGTGTTACCCCGACCCCACGATCATCTAGAGAAATATATCCATCTTTTTTTGTGACCGTGATGCTGTCACCAATTTTGTATTCCCCGTCAGGAAGATCTTTTACCCGCGTACTTAAGATATCGGATTCCGTCTTGGCCTCACGCCACTCACCATTCCCGCTGTCATATTGAAACTCTCTGCCAGTCGGCCCCGCTACACGAAACCCGTCCGGGATTTCTTCCTTGCTGATGTCTCTCTGGCCATAGTAATCACGCATCGCGGCGGTGACCTTTCTTTCAAACTCGTCGGTTTTCACCTCCTGCTCTGGGGAACCGAAAATCGGAGCGACCGCCTTCCGCATATCATCAATCATTCCCTCCCGTCCGAGACGCTGCGCTTCTTCCTTTGTGTAATCAGCCGTTGCGATGCCTTCGGGCGTCGTCGTGTAAACCGTTGCACTACCATCAGGGCGCTCGATTGCTACAGGTCTTTTCACCGCCGACGCATAAGCTCGTTCCGCTAGTGTTTCTTCTCCATACTTTTCCACCTGCTCTCTCGTGTACGTACTGACGACGTCCCCATCGTTGTATGTCTGCGTGCGGACTGTAAGACTGCCGTCCGGCTCCCTGGTAGCTGTCCCGTAATCTGTGTTGATTTTTCCCGCCCCTCCGTCCAGCTTTGTAACAAACTTACTGTACTCATCGCTATTATTTATAGGCCCATTATTGGCTTGCAATTCCGCTAGTCTCTCGCCCACTGTCCGCTCAGTATTAGCGCTGATGTACCTCCCCGCATCAGCGGCGCCGCTATCGTGAACCACAAGGCTTCCTCCTGTTTTTTTGACTGTAATATTGTCGCCAATCTTATATTCCCCGTCAGGAAGGTCTTTTAGCGGTGTATTTAAGACGTCGGATTCATTTTTTATCTCGGCACTTGGATTCCAGTTGGCAATCGGAAGACCGTTACGTCCGATCCCCGATTGATCCTGTAGCTCCTCCCAAGCTTTTCGATCTTCGGAACTGAGTGGTGACGGAGCACGCTCGAGACCAGGAGCAGCGCCGTCAGCATTACGGCTGTCATCAAACGTAGTAGCTGGCTTAGTTTCCTGCACATCTGACGAGGCGCGATTACGATTGTTACTACTGACATCTTCCTGAACGGAAGCGGGTTGAACCCTTGCGACGTCATTACTAAGCCGAGCGGCTTTCTCGGTATCAAATAATTCTTGCTCAGTCGGATTAGTCACACCTCCGGCACTCTGTGCGCCATCATCACTCACTCCCATCCTTTGGATCTCACGAATAGCACTTTTTGTATCGCTGAGCTCTTTCTGTAACCCTTGCTGATAAT
Organism: uncultured Parcubacteria group bacterium; assembly: GCA_947085915.1. Lineage (GTDB taxonomy): Bacteria > Patescibacteriota > Minisyncoccia > Phycocordibacterales > UBA2100 > UBA10103. The sequence goes on along the minus strand of CAMTYD010000011.1, from coordinate 7,533 downwards.
TTATCGGGCCGACGCATGCGTCTGCGCCAGAGGTACATTCTTCGAGCCGCTTCGACTTTTCCTCCTGCAGTGCGGCAAGCGACTCGTTAACTCGCTTAAGTTCGGCCGAATCGGTCTCCTGAAGACCTTTAAGGAGGTCAGACCGCTCAGGAGAAGCGCCGAGGTCCCTTGCTGCAATTGCGAGTGCGGCAGTCTTCGGGTCTTCTCCGGGGTAACAGACTGTGTCTTTCGTTTTTCCATTCGACAGTTTGTACTTGAGTTCTCCATACCCCTTCCCGTCTTTGCCCTTACTACACATGGAATTGCTTTGATTCACGAGCTTCCCCGTCTCATCTTTGGCTTTGCAATCGATCTTTGTCTGTACGTCCTTCGTCTCGGCTTTTCCTTTCGGGTCGACATTTACTTCGTATTTATGACCCGCCTCACATTTATCTTTATCGGCACCGGCGGGCGCCGTGGCGCCTGACCCTAATTTCGATGTCGGCGCATCGCCAAGAGCCGCCACCATCGCATGCGGATTCGACGTGTATGAAGCCTGCGGAGAAAGTACCGTAGCGATTTCCAACACACCGGTCGTGCCGGCGAGTATTGCTATAAAAAGAAAAGGGGTCTTAAAGGAAAATTTCCGCTCTTCGTTGAGCGATCGGTGGAAAACCATACCGCAATAATACGGTCTTGGAGGCCGTAGTGCTACGCTTTTGCGTGGGACAGCTTACGCGTTCAGGGAACGAAGAGCCTTTGCTGCCTGCGATTTCATGCGCGCAGCGGTGTTTTTCTTGATAGTGCCCTCTTTTGCCGCCTTATCGATTGCTTTGTAGACCTTCGGAAGCATCGCGGTCGCATCTTTCGTATTTTTACCGAGGACGAGCTTGCCCATATCTTTGACCGCCTCTTTCATCGTCTTCTTGCGGCGGGCGTTAAAAACACGCCGGCGCTCTGCCGCTCGCTGTGCCTTCTTTGCTGAACTTGTATTAGCCATTCGCGCGATAGTACCTCAAATGCACGAGGGGCGCAAATTGCGCTATGATGATGCCATGATTGGGCATCTGAAAGGGGCGGTGTCTGCTGTACGCGCCGGATACGCGATTGTCTCTGCGGGCGGCGTCGGATATAAGGTATTTGGCACCCGCGAACTCCTCCTCACGCTCACACAAGATGGCGAGACGAGTGTCTGGACGCATCTCGCCGTCCGCGAAAGCATTCTTGATTTATATGGCTTCTCAAATGAAGAAGAACTCCGCCTGTTTGAACTTCTGCTGACGGTCTCGGGCATCGGACCCAAGTCCGCACTCGCGATTCTCGATATCGCTTCGGTCGAGACGCTCCGCAGTGCGATATCCGCCAGCAATGCTTCCTACCTCACCAAGGTCTCAGGCATCGGCAAGAAGACCGCCGAAAAAATAGTGCTCGAATTGCGGGACAAAGTGGGGGCATCAATAGAAGGAAGCGACGCGGCTCTCCACGGAGATGAGGAGGCGCTTGAGGCAATGCGTGCGCTCGGGTATTCACAAGGAGAAGCACGCGACGCGCTCCGCAAAGTCCCAGCAGAAATCGAACGCTCGAATGAGCGGCTCCGTGAAGCACTCCGCATCTTGGGTTCAAATAAGAAATGAACACGCCGAAGACGGTATACCCCATGAGATACACCAAAGTTTTCTATACGTAGTTCATATTGGCGGTTATCTCACGGGGTATACTAGATAGACACATCTATGATAAAGCGTGTCCTCACCGTTTCCGCAATCATCTTCGTCATCGCGCTCATCATTTTCTGGTTTGTGACCGGTGGCTGGGCTGCCGCAAAGCGCACGGCGCTCTCCCTCGCAAATCCGATTGAACTTATCTTTGGTACAAACCCTTCGGGCTCTTTTTTCGGTCTCCCATGGCAACCGGTGGAACTCACCCGCGGTCCCGACATCAGTGGGTATGCAGGCGAAGCCGATAAGCGCATCATCTCCTCAGGTGATGAGGACCAATACTACGCCGCACCACCTCAGGCACCGCAATCCGCCAATTCTTCCCCCTATGCAGGAAAAGTACGCATCACGGAGAATACCGCGACAGAGAGCAACATCGCAAAAGAATTTATCCAGCTGACGGCATCTGAAAATAATACGGAGCCCATTGTCATCACCAATTGGGTTTTGCAAAGCGCCGTCTCAGGCGCGCGCGGGCAAATTCCTCTTGCCGCGCCGCTTTTCGTTCTCGGTGTCGTCAATGCGGTACAGCCAATCTACCTCGAACCCGGCAACTCAGTATTTATCACGACCGCCGCATCCCCCGTCGGTACCTCATTCCGCGAAAATATCTGCAGCGGGTATCTGACTGAGCTCCACACATTTGAGCCGGAACTTTCTGATGAATGCCCCGCTGCCTCCGAAGTATTACCGATGAACGCAGACAACCTCCGCACCTATGGAAGCTCCTGCTTCGATTACCTCGGTACGCTCTCCCAATGTCATTTCCCCACGACTATTCCCAGCGACCTCTCACCCGCTTGTCGCTCATTCATTTCCAACACCGCCTCATACAACGGATGCATTAATACTCACCGCAATCGTGTGCCCTTTATGCTCCCCATATTCCATGCATACCTCGCATTCCGCTCTGAGCTTTGGGCAAATTCGCACGATGTGATTCGCCTGTTGGACGAACGGGGTCAGACGGTAGATGTACTAACGTACTGAAAACAAAATAATACCCGCTGCGACGGAGACATTAAGGGATTCTTTTTTTCCATGCATCGGTATTTCGATGAGGGCATCACATTTCTTTCGTAATCCCGCTGATATACCGAGTACTTCATTGCCGAATACAAATACTGTCTTCGGTTTTATTTTGTATGTTCGATAATCATGAGCGCGAGCATCTTGTTCGACGCCGACGATATGCCACCCCTCCTTTTTCAATTTCGATATCAGCCGCGTCGGTGATGCATGATGCTCCCACGGGAGGTACTGCTCCGCCCCGAGAGCCGTCTTTGCAATATCTTTCTGTACGCGACCAAACCTATCGGTGGGCGTAGGCGTATATCCGCTCAGATATACACCGGAAACACCCGCGGCATCTGCTGTGCGGAATATTGAACCGACATTGTGCGTACTCCTCACGTTATGGAGCAGAATTGCTGTTTCCATACCCCTACTCTATACGAAATACGCTATACTGACCTCATGCTCATGACGTTCCCCGAATTCTTATTTCTAGCCCCTCTCGTGGGGACGCTGCTGCGTCTCGCTGTGGGACTCTCGCTGCTCTATATTGCCTACGTCCAATTCCAGCGCCGGGACGAAATCGGTAATCTGAGTCTCCCCGTCGTCGGCTCCGTCGGGTCAGGGTTGATAACGGTTGCAGCTTCCCTCAAAGGGATTGTCGGGCTCGCACTCATTATTGGATACGCCACCCAACTATCCGCACTTTTTGCGCTCGCTCTCTTCCTGAAACAATTCATCTACGCAAAACGTTACCCGCGCGCCATTCCCCTTTGCCGCGTCGATTATTTTTATCTGATAGTCATGTGCGTCTGTTTGTTCCTCATGGGAGCAGGCGCCTTCGCTTTCGATTTGCCACTCTAAAATGCTCGAAGAAAACGAAGCTCCGAAATCTACGAAATTCGTATTTCCCAACTTATGGGATGTAGTGGGCGAAGTCGACCGTGTTGCACAAAAATTTGCTCCACACGAAGCCGACACTTTTAAGAGTCTCTTCTTCGAGACTGCTTCGATATCGGGACTCGTGCCGCTTTCAGAAGAAATGTGGGGTCAGTTGGAAAATACCGACTCACTCGATGTCGCCCTTGGCGATTGGGAAAGGGTGAAGTATCACGCGGAGGGTGACAAATTACACCCACGCGACTGGGTTGATTTGCGTAATAAAATCGAACACGGAAAACCGCTGGATGCTCCCGTCGTTATGAAAATCGGCGATACGCTGCATCTCGTAGCAGGAAACACCCGACTCATGTCGGCTCGCGCAGCGGGCATTGTGCCGCAAGTTTTGCTTGTGGAGATGTAAGATTTCTGTCCGCCCCGTTGGCTCTGGGAAACCCACGGTTTTCCCATGCCTTACTCCACGGGGAAACAAATGTTTTCCCGACCCCTTTCTACCCAACCGGGCGTCCATAAACTTTGTTTCTGTCCGCCCGGTTGGAATCGAACCAACGACCATCTCCTTAAAAGGGAGCCGCTCTACCGACTGAGCTACGGGCGGTAACGAGGAGTAAAGTGAACGCTCGTTTTCACTTTCTCCGAGTGCCCTGTCCGCATGTAATACGGGCGGGTAGAGGCAATATAGCATTGCCTCTTTTTATCTGCGAGTTTTAGATTCTAGAATAAGCGGCCTCCGATTTTCGAACCTTCCTTATCGGGAGATATGAGAATGACTTTCCCCTCGCTATCCGGAACACCGAGCGTAAGCACTTCGGATTCGAACGGGCCAATCCGGCGCGGTGGGAAATTGACCACTCCGAGCACAAGCTTCCCCAAAAGTTCTTCTTTGTTGTACAGCGCGACAATTTGAACAGAAGAATTCTTTACACCAATCTCGCCCCCAAAATCTATCTTCAATTTGAACGCTGGCTTTTTCGCTTCCGGAAAATCTAGAATCTCGACTATTTTTCCCACGCGTATATCTACTTTCTCGAAATCTTCTATTGTTGCCATATTGTTTATTTTAAACGTGAATTAAATGTCGTCCCTGTACCCACATTGGTCAAGGCCTCCAGGAGAACGTTCGGTCGTCTGCCGTTTACGATGCGAACAGTAATCCCTCCCCGTGAGAGCTCATCTGCAACGCGAAATTTCGACATCATCCCACCACGACCTCCGGTAGACTTGTCAGGGCTAATATAACCTGGCACCTCTTCGATATTCAATCCATCAACGATTCGAATCGTGTTACCGGAGGCATCCAGGATTCCATCGGTTCCGGTCAGGATAATCAGGCTATCGGCCTTGAGTTGTTTGGCTACCAGACCGGCAAGCTCGTCATTGTCGGTGAATAAAAGTTCTGTCGTCGCGACTACATCGTTTTCATTCACAATGGGAATCACATTATCCAATAAGAGCGCTTCAAAACAATTCTGCATATTCCGGTAGTGCTCATCGTCCCGAAAGTCTTCCTTCGTTGCCAATACTTGTGCACAGTGATATCCGTGTGCCGAGAAAAGTTGCGAATATGCAGCCATGAGCTTTACTTGACCGACGGCAGCAAAGACTTGCTTGCGCTGCGTTTCTGATTGCGCACTCGGCAACGTGATAAGACTTTTCCCGGCACCAACCGCCCCTGACGTCACGAGTACAATTTCTATACCCATTAAGCGAAGACCAACTATCTGTTTCACGAGCGGCGCAAGGAAGTCAACGTCGAGCGTACCGTCTTCGCACGAGAGAACTTTTGTGCCTATTTTTATGATGATTTTCATAGTTGATTGAGTTAAAACAAAACCCCGCTGTGTGCGGGGTTTGTGTTTGTTTAAAAAGATAACAATTACACGCCGCACGGCTCGTACATCGAATATTCCTGCGGGACGGGGGATGTGTTTGTAAACGTATGCTCCGTAGTATTCATAGCTGAATCTATAGACGATACCATGCGCTCAAACATCGTCAACGGACGTGCTTTTTTCCAGAGCTTCTAGGTATCGAGGGTTCCCCTCGATACCGGTAAAGCCGCTTCGAGTCGCTCAAGCGCGAGAGCGAATGCTGCGCGGCGCAAATCAGTTTTTAATTTCACGCTACGCTCCCACACATTATTTGATTCTTGCGTAAGCAGTACGCGGAGCTTATCCAGTACATCTTTTTCACTCCAGTGCTCCCCTTTCAGGTTTTGTTCCCACTCGTATGTCGAGACGACGACACCGCCGGCATTTGCGAGAATGTCGGGAATAACCGCAATTCCTTTTTTGAATAAGATATCATCTGCCTCAGTCGACGTCGGACCATTCGCAAGCTCGAGCACGACCTTCGCTTGTATCTTGCCCGCATTTTCTTGTGTTATCTGATTTTCGAGCGCAGCAGGAATAAGCACATCGCACGGGAGTTCCAAAAGATCTTTATTAGAAAGTTCTTGTGCGCCCGGGAATCCTCTGAGGCTTCCGTTTTCTTTTTTGTAGCTCTCGACCGCATCGGGGTCTAGGCCGTCGGGAGAGTACACGCCCCCTTTCGAATCCGACATCGCAAGAACTGTATGCCCATGTTCGCGAAATATTTTCCCGGCATTACCACCCACATTGCCCATGCCTTGTATGACGAGGCTGCTGTTCTTCGGCAATTTCAATGCATCTTGCAAGGCTTCGAATACGTAAAACCCGCCCATCCCCGTTGCGACGCCTCTTCCCTCGGAGCCACCATTCGCTATTGGTTTGCCTGTGAACGTTGCATTGCGGGTATCTCCCGTCAATATTTGATATTCATCTGCCATCCAAGTCATTATTTCAGGCGTTGTATTCACATCCGGCGCAGGGACATCACGCTCAGGACCAAGGATTGGGTGGAGCGCACGCACCCATCCACGCGAAAGGCGTTCGAGCTCGCCTTTCGAAAGTTTCCGGGGGTCGACGGTAATGCCGCCTTTACCGCCGCCCATCGGGATATTGGTGACGGCGCATTTGAGCGTCATCCAAAATGCGAGCGCCTTTACTTCGTCGATGTCGGCATCAGCGTGAAAACGAATACCTCCTTTATAAGGTCCACGCAGATTTGAATATTGCACACGATATCCCTCAAATATACGTGTCTTCCCATCATCCATGCCGACAGGAATAGAGACGCGCACCTCCCGCTCCGGAGCACTCAGTCGCCCGGACAAGCCGTCAGAGACGGGAAAGACCGCTAACGCGCGGTCGAGTTGCTTCTTTGCTTCATCAAACGCGTTCACGATTTATATTTTCAGATTCACCGTGACGGAAGCTGTCACCGGCGAGCCGTCGGAGAGCGCCAGGCATGAGATAGAGAAAGTCGTCGCTGCGGTGATTGGCTGTGTCGCGGCTCCGCCTGAGAGGGTATTTTGATTAAAGCCGCCGCTTGCAGATGTCTCGATGCAATCTTTTACGCCCTGGGTGTTCCAGAAAATAGATGTGCGGCCTCCGAGTGGAACCGATGCGGGAACCGCCCATATATCTACCTTGGCCGGAACTCCCGAGTAGGTAGTCGTCGCCACCGTGGTAGTCGCGACAGCAGCTGCCTTTGGTCTCTTTGTCTGCTGGAGGACGACAGCGGGCGTCGTAGTCGGAGTACCTACTTGATAACCGCGCGATGTGCAGAGATTATCGAAGAAGGTCGGCGCGACTATCTTCCCCAGGAAATTGGTCGCCCATGGACGGGATTTGCACCACGAGCCGATGAGGCCTTGCGACCCGCCGCTGAAAGTCTCCGATCCGAAAAATCCGGCGACCTCGACATTGCCTTGCGTATCGCGCGAGCCGGCGAAGGCCGTCGCACCACCCCCCCGCGCATTGATGTCGCCGCGGAAACCACCGGGCGGCAAAAAGACCGCAGCGCTGGTGGTCGCAAAAATAACGCGACCTGTTGTGGT
>CAMTYD010000010.1:0-3064 GCA_947085915.1 uncultured Parcubacteria group bacterium | reverse complement strand
GGAATTCGAACTGACGCACCCGAGGGAATATACGAGGTGAATCTGCGGTTTTCAGTCGAGTTGCCAGAGCCGCCGCTCGGGTCGCCTGCTTATTCTGACTATCACGCTAGTGGGTCAAGGGCTGGTCGAGGTAAATATCAAGCGTTCACTGGCATTTTGCCCGTGCGGGTCCTGAAATAATCAGCCCCACTCGATAGTCGCAGGTGGTTTGTCGGAGATTCGATAGACGACCGCACCTACTTCGCGCACTTCATTGGTGATGCGGCGCGCGACTTTTTCTAGAAATTCGTAGGGGAGCTGGGCGAAGCGGGCGGTGAAGCCGTTGACGCTCCAGACTGCCCAGAGTGCGACCACGCGGCCAAGGCCTGCCCCATCGCCCTTGCTTTCCGTGTGCACCGAAGAGGTGAGCGTCGCCCCTGCTTGCCAGACCGTTTTATATAAATCAGCTGTACGTAACTCCTCGATATAGATGCCGTCTATAGCGCGTGCTACACGCAAGCTCTCTGCAGTCACTTCACCTTCGATGCGGACTACAAGGCCGGGGCCAGGGAATGGGTGGCGCACAAGCAAGTCTTCAGGTACACCGATGTCGCGACCGATACTGCGTGCAGAATCTTTGACTTGGTCTTCGAGCGGTGAAATTTCCGGTATTGAAAATCCAAGATTCGTATTGTGATGGACTTTGATTTCTGCGATGCGTGCGCCCGTCTCGTGTCCCATGCCGCTTTCGCGCAGGTCGGTATAGAGCGTGCCTTGTGCGATAAAGTCTGCACCGAATTCTTTTATCTTTTCTTCAAGCACCTGCGCGTACACTCCGCGCATCGCCATGCGTTTCTCTCGCATATCCACCTTGCCCGCGAGAGCTGCGAGGAAGAGGTCTGTCGCATCGACTATTTCCACATCTATCCAGCTTTGCGGTGCAAAGTATTGCTGTACAAATGCCTCATCGTCGGGTCTATCAATGCCGCGGATATATATACCTTTCAGTTTTGCGCCTGATTCTTTGAGTAGATATGCCACGACGGAAGAGTCTGAGCCGCCGGAAAGCGCAATCAAGACTTTCTTACCACCGACCCTCGATGTTAGCTCGGTTATTTTTTGCTGTGCGACGTTGTGGGCAGGGAAGCGGTCGGTGATACCGCAGAGTTTTATAAAATTATCGTACATTTTTGCTCCTTCTACCGTATCGCTCACTTCCGGATGAAATTGCACGCCCCAGAGATGCTTGTATCTACCGGCCGCTACAGGCGCGTTGTCGGTCGAGCCGAGGTTTGTGAGAGCCGGACTTTCCTCGACAGAATCACCGTGTGTCTCGAGCACGTTGCTCTCAGGCGCTACTCCCTCGAAGAGCGGGTCGCTACTGAGTGTCTTGAAGGTGTGTACGCCGAACTCACGTTTCTCATGCGGAGTGACGGGTGCACCTACATGTTTTGCCCACATCTGGAAGCCGAGACACACACCTAAGGTCGGAATGCCGAGGTCAAATATTGCGTTATCAAAAGGTGGCGGTTCATCAAATACGGATGCGGGACCGCCGGAGAGGATGATGCCTGCAGGTGCGGCCTTTTTCACATCGCCTGCAGTGACGGATGCCGGGTCTGCCACGACGGCGAAGACGCCGAGTTTGGCGAGCTGCTGGACGATGAGATGGTCGAATTGCGACCCCATCGAAAAAAGGAGGATGAAGTGCTTAGTTTCCCGTACACGCATCTCCTCGGCTATTTCTTGGAGGGCTTCGTCGGTCGCCTTTTTGAAGATGGCCAACATGTCCAGATTATTCTAACACAAATGCGTCACCTCAAAAAGAGTAGCTGTTTTCGGTCTTATTTGTTCCGATTAAGCGACCCGGTTCACCCCTTCGCCTTTCCTATCTTCCTCCTCGATTTCCTTCACGTAAGGTGTAAGGGCGCTACGCGCGTCTTCAAGAGATTTGTCTTTGAGTGACTTTATGAAATCAGGATACTTTTCGTGGATTCTACGTATCGTGTCGACTGCTCCATTTCTTTCATCCGTGGACATCATCCCGGAGTCCAATAGTGCTTGAGGAAGCACGGCATCAATGATTGGAACATTTTTACTGAGTCTAAAATCCTCAGGCATAGAGCGTACGCTTTTGTCTACGTTGTTTTCAGGCTTGAGTGCATCTGCCGCCGATCTCGACTTAATTTGCCCTATTTTATCAAAATTAAAAATCATACGATGTGTTTTAGGCTAATGCCCCAATCATACACCCACGCTTAAAAAGCAACACCCACCCTAGGGACACTATTTGAAGCACTAAAAGAGTGTGGATAAGTGCCTTGCGGTGGGGTATAGTGGTATATACTTTATGACAGTGGGAAAAAGTGGGAAACAGACATTTCACGATATGTTCATCGGCGAGTACGTACACAGTCTCGACGAGAAGAAACGCATATCATTGCCGAAAGCATTCCGAAGCGGTTTGGGTGCCAAGGTCGTGATGACGCGCGGGCTCGATAACTGCCTCTTCATCTATTCGAAGAGCGCATGGGGGAAAGTAGCTGCGAAGCTGCAGGAACTTTCTTTTGCTCAGGCGGATACGCGCGGCTTCAACAGATTCATTCTCTCGGGAGCAGCCGAGGTCGAGGTGGATGGTGCGGGACGCATCTTGATACCCGACCACCAGAAAGAATTTGCCGGGCTCAAGAAAAATGTCGTCTTCGCAGGTGTCTCAGACCGAGTCGAGGTGTGGGATGCGGAGAGGTGGAATGCCTACAAAGCCAAAATCGAGAAAGATGCCGAACGAATGGCAGAAACTCTCGGTTCGATTGGCGCCCTCTAAGCTCTCGTTGGCATCATCCGATTGCTGGAGAATTTCAATATTGTCATGCGCACACGACGATCTCGATTCTCCGGCAATCCGATGCAGTCAGCAGGGCATCGCAGTGTTCTTTTACATGAAGCATTAGAATTGCTTGCAATAACGTCAGATGACGTGGTTATCGATGCGACGCTCGGTGGTGCAGGACATGCACAAGCGATGGCGGGGATGCTCGGCAAGAGTGGAGTCCTCATCGGTATTGATGCAGACCACGATGCAATC
>CAMTYD010000009.1:0-3599 GCA_947085915.1 uncultured Parcubacteria group bacterium | reverse complement strand
GGACCGGTGTTGCTAGTGCTTCCCGCGTCTTTGGACCGACTCCGCTTTTGACGGTCGCCCAGTCCCATTTCAAGATTTCTCGCTGATACTTATATACTGCCTGAGCAGTTAGAGGTCCGTAATATCCAGTTTGATTGGAAGCAGTCAAGTACCCATAGCCCGTCAAGAACTTTTGCAAAAGCGTCACCTCACCCCCAGTTTCCGCATCGGTTCTTCCGAGATACAAGTTGTTCTTTATGATCTTGCAGTTTTTGTTAAAATCGAACCCTTCGTTTGAAGTTGTCGTTGCGTTTTGTAATCCCTGTATCTTCAAATTAATCTGCACGACTGCATCCTTATAGGCACTTATCCTGTCCTCATTTGAAGTAGGTGCGCTATCTCCAATAGTAATGAGCTGCTGTATCGTGCAACCAGTGCTTTCTCTGCAGTCGATATAGGCAGAAGCAATCGCAATCGGGCAAAAGACCACAAATAAACCTGCCAGGATGTGTTTAATGTTCATAACAAAACTCTACCATATGTATCATGAAGGTCGAGCGGGCCCACTAGGAATCGAACCTAGGTCATCGGTTTTGGAGACCGACGTTCTACCATTGAACTATGGACCCATTCTTCGCCGGCAAAGCCGACGGCTTGAGTATATCTTACCGCACGGGAGCGTGCGACTATTTCTTGGCTTCCTTGTGCTTCGTGTGAGCTTTGCACCATTTGCAGTACTTTTTGAGCTCAATTTTGCGCGTGACAAGCTTACGGTTCTTGCGAGACCAGTAGTTGACGCGGTTGCACTTCGAACACGCGAGTCTGAAAAGTTGATCCTGTGACATGCGCGACACTATACAGAAAGCCCAGCAATTACGCAACTATACGAACGCAGAAGCATGCTCTGCAAAAAGTTGGCAGATTTTATTCCACGGACCGAAAGACCCTCCGTTGCCGACCAATGTCCGCATGAGCGTATCCACCACCAGCCACCCGGCGAGGATGATAACGAGGCCCACTACGACATTGAAGAATATACTTTTGGCACGCGATATCTCGCTTCCGGCGGCACTCGTAAGATAGAGCCATCCTGCCCACGCAAAGAGTATCGCGGAGAGGAATACCGCGATGTAGATGCCGGTATTGAGGACGTTTTGAGCGATGGTCGCCAAGTCGCAGATGGATTGGCATCCGCCGACTTCATTACAGCTGGCGGGAACAATCTGCCCGGGAAGAGAATTCCTCTGAGCAAGTACAATCGAAGGAGCGATGAAAAAGATTATTGCAAAAACTACAGCCATTTGCACCAAGAGCCTTTGTGACATGGAATTATTTTAGCATGGGAAACTGGGCTGCGGGCCTCGCTTGGCTCGGCACTGCTGTTTGTAGCCAATCGCTTCGCTCTTGGACAAACAGGGAGCCCACGTTCGAATCCTGATGCCCAATACAAAAAGCGCCTCGCAGGAGACGCTTTTTGTATTGAGTGCGCCGGGTTGGATTCTCCTCTCGTTGCTGCTGCAACTCGAGACCTACACCCCCTCTTCGGGGGCTGCGGCCCGCGGTTCGAATCTCCCTCTGCAGACGAAAAATCCGAGCAGATGCTCGGATTTTTTCGCTTGTGCGCCGGGTTGGATTCGAACCAACGAAGACCGGAGTCAATTGGTTTACAGCCAATCCCCTTTGACCGCTTGGGTACCGACGCAGACGAATATTATGCACTAACTGCGCTCTTTGCGCGAGAGCGCGCACCCCGATTTCTTTCTGGCCCTTTCCGGACATCGAATTTGAAATCCCCTTTCCCGTCGGTCCCTGCCTTCGCGTCGAAGTCTACCGAGACCGAGCCTCCCTCCAAGACACCGCGGGCGACCATCAGGTTCGCGACAGGAGTAAGTATCTTCGTCTGAATGAGACGCTTGAGCGGTCGCGCACCGTACTGCGGGTTGTACCCTTCTTTTGCGAGATGTGCGATCGAACCTTCGGAAAAGGTGAGGGCTATGTGCTTCTCCTCCAGGCGCTTCGCGACAATGTCCACCTGCATGCGCACGATGTCCATGATGGCATCCGTCGAGAGGATGTTGAAGAGAATGATTTCATCGAGACGGTTGAGGAATTCAGGACGGAAGAATTCTCTGAGCGAGCCCATGACTTTGTCTTTTACCTGCTCATAGCGCTCGCCCTCGGTCTTTGAGAGGCCGCTTCCGAAGCCCAGCCCTGACATCTTGTCGATGTGCTCGGAACCGAGATTGGAGGTCATGACAATCACAGAATTCTTGAAATTGACTACGCGGCCTTTTGCATCGGTGAGACGGCCATTGTCGAGCACTTGGAGCAAGACATTGAACACCTCAGGATGAGCTTTTTCTATTTCATCGAAGAGAATGACCGAGTACGGGCGATGTCGGACGAGCTCAGTGAGACCGCCGCCTTCGTCGTGGCCGACGTATCCTGGTGGGCTGCCTATCATTTTCGACACCGAATGCTTCTCCATGTACTCCGACATATCCACGCGGATGAGAGATTTGTCGCTATTGAAGAGGAACTCCGCGAGAGAACGTGTGAGCTCGGTCTTTCCGACTCCCGTGGGTCCAAGGAAGAGGAACGAGCCGACTGGGCGGTTGGGGTCTGAAATTCCGGCACGGCTGCGTTTGATGGCATCGGCGACCTTCTGCACTGCTTCGTCTTGGCCGACAATGCGCTTCTTGAGCTCGATATCCATACGTGAAAGCTTCTCGGCTTCTTCTTCGAGCATCCGGGAGACGGGTACTCCTGTCCACCTCGAAACGACTGCGGCGATATCTTCCTCGGTGATTTCTTCTTTGAGGACGCGGCGGGTCTGCTGGAGCTTCTTCAAGCGCTTCTGTGACGTCTCAATCTCTTTTTCAAGAAGCGGAATCTTCCCGTAGCGAAGTTCGGCGGTCTTGGTAAAATCTGCGGCGGTCTCTGCAGCATCGGCTTCGATACGTGCTTGCTCGAGCTCGCTTTTTGCACGTTTGATTTCTACGAGTGTGTCTTTTTCATTCTTCCACTTCGTCTCGAGCTCGCGGGTAGAATCACGCAAATCTGCAATTTCCTTCTCAATAGTCTTGGTACGGGTGCGAGCCTTTCCTTCTTCCGCCTCCGATTCTTTCTTGAGTGCTTCACGCTCAATTTCAAGTCGTCGCACCTTGCGATGCGCCTCCTCCAAAATCGGCGGCTTGTTTTCGAGCGAAAGCCTGAGCGCAGATGAGGCCTCATCGATGAGGTCGATTGCTTTGTCCGGCAAGAATCGCTCGGTGATGTAGCGTGCAGAAAGCTGTACGGCCGACACCATCGCGCCATCAGTGATGTGGACACCATGATAGAGCTCATAACGCTCCTTGAGGCCACGCAATATAGCTATTGCGTCCTCGATGGAGGGCTCGTTGACGTAGACAGGCTGGAAGCGACGCGTGAGCGCGGCATCGTGCTCGATGTGCTTTTGGTATTCCTTGAGTGTCGTGGCTCCTATGACGCGGATATCGCCGCGCGCGAGCGCAGGCTTCAGCATGTTGGAGGCATCCATAGAGCCCTCTGCGGCTCCGGCGCCGACGAGCGTATGTATCTCGTCGATAAAAAGGATTATAGATCGGAAGAGCGTCGTG
>CAMTYD010000008.1:0-36763 GCA_947085915.1 uncultured Parcubacteria group bacterium | reverse complement strand
GTCGTCTATACAACAATGGATGGGGATGTGGAGGTTCGTTGGGCAGGCATCGGTTTTCACTGTCGCGATCGTTTTCCAACTCAGACGGTGGGTTGGCGGGAACGTCCAGGACAAGAACGTGAAATGGTCATCTATCGGGAAGGCTTCGGCTGGCAACCTGATACTGAAATCAACAGTGCACGCGTCGCGGCCCGAACATTCCGATGAGCAAGGAGGCGTCGTCTTCTCCATTCACTTTGCGGGCGCACTTCGGTGCGCCCGTTCTTTCTTCATCAAGACGCTTGTGTTTGAAGTGGCATCTCTTATGATGCGGACTGTATGTGTACCAAAGCTCGCATCCGCGAGCTTTGCTCTTTCTGGTCTGGGGAGAAGAATGACCAAGAGACTTGAAGATTTACCGACGTATCTACCGGACTTTATGATTCATGTGCGGAGGATTCTTCCCGAGGACATGCATTCCAGACTGGACGATGCAAGGTGTAAGAGTGCCGATCCACGCAAGGCTGCCGAACTTCTGCTCGGGGAATACATCGCTTCACAAGTGGCGAAGTAAAATTGTTGAGGCGGTCGCCAGCGTGCGGCCGCCTCTTTGTTTTAGGCAATCCACATCGGGCTTGCGCAAAGAGGAATCTATGGTATTTTGTATATACATGACTGCAATGACACATAGCCCACGACGAACAGCTTCATTCGAGGCTGTTTAGAGCATTTGTTACCCCTTACAACGAATTTTCCAAACGGCCTCGAAAAGGGGTCGTTTATCGTTTAGGATAGCGTTCAATCATCGGAACGCATCCGGCGATGCGTTCTTTCACACCAAGAGAGGAATATGCGATGTCAGCAGTCAGCAGCCGTCATGGCGAGCCAACACAGTCTACAGCGGAGCTTCTGCGCGGCATGATTGCCGGGTGGAATGAGCATTTGGGTGAAGGAAAAGACAACCGACCCTCTGTCCAAGTTTGCGTGGGGGTCGCAGAAGCAGTTAAAGAAAGACTGCAACGGCATAGGACGGCGGAAAAAATTTCGTCGGCTGATTGCGCTCACATCCGCGAGCAAATCGAACTGCATTCAAAGGAGCTTGTGAGCGGGTTCAGCTCCCTGACCTTCACTGTGCAGAAATGTCTGGCTTGGTCTCGGGGACAGCTCGTCCTCCAAGTCATGACCGACCATTTGCTATTGATCGCGCAAATCGAACGTACAGATGCGCTCGAGCGCAAAGTGAATAAAATCAAATAGCGGAAGGGGTGACGATGAGCGACAGGAATCTGCAAGACCACCGAAGTAAATCCGTAAGGGATATACAGGAGTTCGACAGTCTCGCTTCGAGGATGCGCCAGAAGGGCAAAGGCGTTTACTACGAGGGTCGTGTCAAAGGCGCGATCCTTGCCAAGCAATTTCAGCTCGGGAAAGCGGTGGCGAGACGAGACTCCAAGGAAGAACCCAACTGTATTACTTCTTTCGCCGCGTGGTGGGAGATGGAAAATGGATGGGAGGAGTGCGGTTCGATCTATGTCGAAAAAGAAGGTAACGGGGCCGGGACTGCACTTCTCGTTGACCTATTCCAAATCGTCCCACAAGGACGAAAACTCTTTCTCATCACCAGTAATCCGGCGGTGGTGAGGGGGGCTAATCGTTTCGGCTTCGTTCCCCTGATGTTCGCGACTGAGGAGCAACGTACGGCGTGGGGAGAAGAAGTTGGATTTCAGAAAGACCGCGTGCTTCCCGAAGGTGCTCTTCTGTCCAACGTCGCCCAGACGGTACGGGAGGGGCAGCCTCTCTTGCGAACATTGCTCGTTCGGTAATGACAACAATGCGGCGCACGCGGGAAGATTCCGCGTGCGCCTGCCACTTTTTACTATCTGTACTACAATACAAAAATAACAGTATGAGACACCTTATATCGCTGAAAGAGCAAAGTGCTGACGATATTCGCGAGATACTCGCGCTTGCAGCAGACATAAAGAAAAAATATAAGGCAGGCATCCCGACCCGGTATTTGCCGGAGAAGACCCTTCTGATGTTCTTCCAGAAAGGTTCTACGCGCACCCGTATCTCGTTTGAAGCCGGAATGACGGAGCTGGGTGGTCACGCCATATATCTGGACGCGGCGAAAACCCAATTCGCGCTTGCGGATTTCCGCGATGAAATACAAGCTGCGATGCGTTTTGGCGATGTGCTCATGATGCGTCTCATGCAGGTTGAGGATGTTGCACTCGCTGCGTCTTTTAATCAGATACCGGTGATTGATGGATGCAGCGAGAAATACCACCCGTGCCAAGCGCTCTCCGACATCTTTACTATGGCAGAACATTCGGGCGGCTTGGAACATGTTAAAAAAATTGCCTGGCTCGGTATCGAGAATAATGTTTCCAATACCTTGAAACTCGCGTGCGCGAAACTCGGGATCGATGTATTTCTGGCGACTCCCGAAGTGAACGAAGCAAGCGTTGATATTGAGCTCAACGACATGGCCGAAGAAACGGGGATGATACGCAAGACGCTTTCGGTCAAAGAAGCTGTTGGCGATGCTGATTACGTCCACACCGACACGTGGATGGATGTGGAGTATTTTAAGGACGGGGAAGTCTTACCTGAACACGCCAATGAATATGAGCGCAGGAAGGCTTTGCTCATGCCGTACCAGCTCAACGCGAATGTCATCGAGACGCATGCGCCACAGGCGCGAATCATGCACTGCATGCCGATGCATGAGGGCTATGAAATTTCGCGCGATGCCATCGAACACAAGAATTCAATCATTTTTGACCAGGCGGAAAACCGCAAACACGTTCAAAAGGCGATTTTGCTCTGGCTTTTGGAGACAAACATCGAGTAGGTCCGGTGTCCCCATAGGATTTCACAGGCCTTATCGTTTGACGATTTTTCTGCTACAATCGCTACTTCTCTATGGAACCACTCGGAGAAAAATGCGCAGTCTTCGGAGTCTACGGAACAGGGCTCGAAGTCGCGCGACTCTCCTTTTTCGGCCTCTTCGCGCTCCAGCATCGAGGACAAGAGAGTGCGGGCATCGCCGTTGCCGATGGTGAGAGCATTACGCTCCACAAAGGCATGGGGCTCGTCTCACAAGTCTTTACCGAGGACAACATAAAACAACTCACGGGCCACATTAGTGTGGCCCATAATCGTTATTCCACGGCCGGTGGCTCACACGTGAAGCATGCGCAGCCGATGCTCGTAGCGGGCAAGGGCTCTGTCGAGCGTCCGGCAGAGGCACCAAGTGCCGGTATGTACTCATACGTATCATTGCGTTCCGCTTCCGAAGACGATTCAATCGCGCTTGTACACAACGGCAATTTGCCGAGCACCAAAGCGCTCGCGGATTTCCTCACTTCAAAGAAAATTGATTTCTCTGAATACGCCGATTCGCGCATGATAGCGGAAGCGATAGGTGCGCTTATGCGGGAAGGCAAAGAGCTCGAAGAGGCGATAGCCGAAGTCTATCCGCTTATGACCGGCGCTTTCTCGATACTCATAATGTCCAAAGACCGCCTCATCGCAATTCGCGATGCCTGCGGTATCCGTCCGCTTTCGGTGGCACGACTCAACGGCGGGTATGTCATTGCGTCGGAGACCTGCGCGTATCCGACGATTGGTGCAGAATTTATACGTGAGATTGAGCCGGGAGAGATGCTCGTAATAGATGAGAAGGGTATGCGCTCGCGCTCGCTCGCTACGCCAAATCCGAAGCTCGATATATTCGAGTTCGTCTACTTTGCACGACCTGATAGCCAGATACTCGGTAAATCGGTGTATGAAGTACGTAAGAACTTTGGAGTGCAACTGGCGAAAGAAAACAAAATCGAAGCAGATGTGGTGATTCCCGTCCCCGAGACCGCGATACCTTCAGCGGTAGGCTTTTCGCGTGCTTCAGGAATTCCGATGGAACTCGCTCTTGCAAAAAATAGGTACATCCACCGTACGTTTATCCAACCCGAGCAACACATCCGCGAGCAGGGAGTGAAGGCCAAGCTCACACCCATAGTGGATTGTATAAAAGGAAAAAGGGTGGTCGTCATTGACGACTCCATCGTGCGCGGTACCACCTCGCGTCAGATAGTAGAAATGCTTTTTGAGGCGGGAGCGACGGAAGTGCACTTCCTCGTCGCTTCGCCGCCGGTCAAATTCCCTGATTTCTATGGTATCGACACTCCCGACCAAAAAGACTTGATTGCTGCCACGAAATCAGTCGCAGAAATCCAAGAGCATCTCAAGGCGACTTCTGTGCGTTATCTCTCATACGAAGGAATGATAGCGGCGACGGGCCTTCCCGAAGATCAATTTTGTACTTCCTGTTTCAATGGTGTCTATCCGATAGATATCAAAGAGCGTGCACAAGAAATTACCCTTAAGTAAGGAAATCCGGCTCTTCCGTGGGGTAGACAAAGGCCTCCACTGCTTGTAGTCTTCTCGCATGTCAACAAAACCATTTGTACCGAGTGAGGAGATCTTAAAAAAATACGCTGACGTGCTCGTAAAGTTTGCACTCGGTGGTGGGAAGGGAATTAAAAAGGGAGAGGTCGTACGCGTTTCAGCGAGCGAATCTGCAAAGCCGCTTTTTATCGCGGTATGCAATGCGGTGGTGGATGCCGGCGGTCACGTCATATCGAATTACGGACCGGACGAAGAGCAGGGTGATAAGCGCCGCAACATCTCAGTCTCGCGGTATTTTTACGAACACGCGTCCGAGGAGCAGCTGACATTTTTCCCCAAGAAGCATCTGACCGGCCTTGCAGAGGAGATGGACCACTCGGTGTATCTTCTTGCCGAATCAAATCCGCACGCGCTCAAAGGCATCGAAGGGAAGAAAATCATGGCGCGCGGTAAAGCATTGAAGCCTTTTAAGGACATGCTCAACAGAAAAGAATGGAACAACAAATTCACCTGGACTATCGCGCTCTACGGCACACCTGCGATGGCGCACGAAGCAGGGCTTACCGAAAAGGAATACTGGGGTCAGATAATCAAAGCGTGTTTCCTCGACGAGAAGAATCCTATCGCTAAGTGGAAGGAGGTGTATCGCGACATCGAGAAGTACCGCAGCCGTCTCAATAAGCTTTCACCCAAGATAGACAAACTGCACGCTGTCGGGGAAGACATGGATATCTGGTACACACTCGGAGAAAAGCGCGCGTGGCACGCAGGCTCCGGCCGCAATATCCCGTCCTTTGAAATCTTTACCTCTCCGGATTGGCGTGGCACCAACGGATGGATACGCGTCAATCAGCCGCTCTACCGGTACTCCAACAAAATCACAGGAATCCAGCTCTGGTTTAAGGACGGCAAGGTGGTGAAAAGCAGCGCCAAGACCAACGAGAAGCTGCTCAAAGAAATGATAGCGACCGAAGGCGCAAACAAGATAGGAGAGTATTCGCTCACCGACCGCCGTCACTCGCGCATCACGAAATTCATGGCCGAGACCCTCTTCGACGAGAACATGGGCGGACGCTACGGTAATTCGCACATCGCACTCGGTATGAGCTACCGTGATACGTATGCGGGTGACGTATCCAAACTCACCGACAAAGAGGCGAAGCGTCTCGGATTCAACGACTCATCCGTCCACACCGATGTCGTCTCGACGACCGACCGCACCGTGACCGCGCATCTCAAAGACGGCAGTACCAAAGTCATCTACAGGGATGGCCAGTTCGTACTCTGAACAATACAAATGAAGACCTTCTATCTCGTACGACACGGAGAAAGCGAAAATAACGCTGCGGGGAAATATAACACCCCGGATGCGCCGCTTTCTCTACGCGGGAAGGAGCAGGCAGAGGAAATTGCGGCTCGATGCACCAAACTCTCGATCGATGCTGTCATGGCGAGTCCTATGGTTCGCGCCAAAGATACGGCCGCAATCGTCGCCGCTCGTATCGGCAAATCAATAGAGACGTCAGATCTTTTCATGGAACGGCGAATGGCCTCTAGTCTGCAAGGTCGTTCGAGAAAGGATCCTGAGGTAATAAAAGTAATGAAAGAGATGAATGCGCATCTCTCAGACCCGGAGTACAAGTATGAAGACGGGGAAAGTTTTAAGGAGCTTATGGCGCGCGCCGTCGCTTGTCTGGATTTGCTTGCAAAAAGGCCGGAAGAGAATCTTCTTGTCGTCACGCACGGGTTCTTTATGCACATCATCGCGGCGGCCGTGATATTTGGCAAAGACATCACCGGTATCGAATGCTCGCACATACTGCGCGGACTTCAGGTCATGCGTAATACAGGGCTTACCGTCTTGTCATATGAGGAGGCCGATATTCGCAACAGTATCGACGGCTTCGGTTCACCCTGGCAGCTGCGCGTCTGGAATGACCACGCGCACCTCGGATAAGGTGTGGTACCATACTATTCCTATGAACTTCTCGATATCTAGCGGGTCACTCAAATTCGTCCTGGGCTGGACGGCCGTTTTTCTCTTCCGCCTTATACCGTTCCGTCCGCCAAATTTTGAACCGATGCTTGCGACGGTGATGCCTTTCTCGAAGCGTTACGGCCTCCTCGGTAGTTTCCTCTTCGGCTTTCTCGGCATCGTCCTCTTCGATGCGATTACAAGCGGGTGGGGGAGCTGGACTGCGGTCACCGCCGTCTGCTACGGACTTCTCGGTGTCGCGGCGCATCTTTTCTTCAAAAGCCGCGAGGCTTCGGTCAAGAATTTTCTCCTCTTCGGCATTCCGGCAACAGTGCTTTACGACGCCGTCACGATGATGATAGGCCCGATCTTCATGCAGCAATCAATAGCGGTGGCATTCGTAGGCCAAATCTCTTTTACACTCATGCACCTCGCAGGCACGATAGTTTTCTCTGTTCTCCTTAGTCCGGCTCTCTACCGGTGGGTCGTCCAGAATGAACGATTCGAGCTATCATTTCTCCGCACTAGAGCGGTTGCGGCTATCAAAAAATAGTCTACACTGATTTTCAATGCAACACCTTGTCGAGACGCAGCAATTTGACCGGGCGGCACTGAAGCGTCTCTTTGAGCTTGCGACTTCTCTCGAAGACAAGCGTGACGAATCCCTTAAGGGAAGAATACTAGCGTCGCTTTTCTTTGCCTCTTCCACTCGTACGCGCCTCTCTTTTGAATCCGCAATGATGCGCCTTGGAGGCGATGTGATAACCATGGAAAGTGGAGAATCATCATCTCAATCCAAAGGCGAAACGCTCGAGGATTCTATAAAGGTGGTCAGTCAGTATGCGGACATTATCGTGATGCGCCATGGGGACGTGGGTTCGGCAGTCCGCGCTGCAGCCGTCTCTAAGGTTCCTGTGATCAATGCGGGGGATGGCAACATGGGGCAGCACCCCACACAAGCACTCCTGGATTTGTATACCATCCAACGTGAATTGAAGCGTGAAGACAACATACACGTCGCCGTTGTCGGTAATTTGAAATACTATCGCTCTCCCCGTTCGCTCGCGTATCTTCTGAGTAAATATAAGGGAATGAAGGTGACATTCATCTCTTCTCCTGAATTGCGTATGGACGACGACATCAAGGCGCATCTCACCGAAAACAATGTTCCGTTCGTCGAGACTGAAGATATGGTGGAGGGTATCCACGATGCGGATGTCGTCTATCAGACGCGTATTGCAAAAGAATGGATAAAGGACGATGAAGAATACGAGAAGCAGAGAGGTCGTTACATCATAACTTCCGATGTCGCTGACCATATGAAAGAAGGAGCAATTATCATTCATCCACTTCCGCGAGTCGGCGAAATCGAAGAGGCGGTGGATGCATCGCCTCACGCTGTCTACTTTAAGCAAGTCGGCTACGGTCTTATCGTGCGCATGGCGCTTCTCAAGACCATGCTTTCTGGAAAGGATCTCTAGGTCGCCTCATCACAGGACGAGCCAGAAAAAGAGAATTGCTACCACTATCCGGTAGATGCCGAATGCGATGAAGGAGCGGTTGCGGACGAAGGCAAGGAGGAATTTGATTGCGAGAAGGGCGACCAAGAATGAGACGACAAAGCCGATTCCGAGCGGAAGAAATTGCGCTGCCGAAAAGGAGCCCGCATTTTTCAAAAGGTCGAGCGCCGTCGCCGCACCCATCGTCGGTACCGCGAGAAGGAAAGAAAATTCGACGATAGTGACGCGCTTGATGCCGATGAGCAGCCCGCCGAGGATGGTGGCTGCCGAGCGTGATACGCCCGGAACAATCGCCACCGCTTGGAATAGTCCCACCAGTGCCGCCTGTCCGTAGGTAATGCGCTCCACCCCGTCTGTTGCGCCCGGGTCTTCTGTATGGAGAAGTTCAAATAGAATCAGTGCAAGTCCGCCGAGCGCGAGCGCTGCGAGTACCACAAGTTCGTTCCCCAACAAATACGTTTTAGCTACCTTGTAGACGGCGAGTCCGATAACGGCAGTCGGGAGAAATCCCACCACAATGCGTTTAAGAATTTCTATATTGAGAAAAGAGCGCCAATACAGGACAACGACGGCAAGAATCGCTCCCAGCTGAATGGAGATTTCAAACGTTTTGAGAAAATCTGAAGATGGTATCTGCAGGAGCGAACTCATAAGAATAAGATGCCCGGTAGAAGAGATGGGGAGGAATTCCGTGACCCCTTCCACGATACCCAAGATGACTGCTTCGAGAGGCGTCATGAATTACGTGCAAAAAAAACCCAGCGATATCCAAGCCACGCGGAGAATGCTCCGAGAAGGATACCCGCGACGACGTCGCTCATATAGTGCACTCCGAGATACATTCGGCTGAATGAGATGCTCACTATAAGAGCCGAGAGAAGAATCGTTCCGAGAATACGCATAGGTAGCGAAGGAACAAAGCTCCAGATAAGGAACATGAAATATCCGTAGAGCGCGGTAGAAAGTGTCGCATGCGCGCTGGGGAAGGAGTACCAGATTTCAGTGTACGCACGAAAAGAGACTGGAGGGCGAGGGCGTTCGATGAGGCCTTTTGCGAGAATGACCCCAACCCCACTCATCACAAGCGCGAGGCTCAAGCCTGCGGCGGGAGCGTACTTGCGATAGAGGAGAAGGCCGAGTACAGCACACGCTCCGAGCCCGTAGATAGTGAGTGCGCTTCCGAATTCGCTTACTCCAATCAGCAATTGTACGACCCGAGAGTCTCTCATCGCATAGAGTGACTGCAGCACGCTCATATCGAGCGATTGAACGAACGACATCATGAGAGGGCAACTACGTAGGGCAGGAAAATGGTTGTGCCGATTAGAAGGGCCGTGAAGGAGGCGATAAGGACTGCGGCCGCGGCCAGGTCTTTTATTTTTGCGATATGCGGGTCTGGATTGCGCTGCACCATGTCGCAGAATTCCTCAAGCGCGGTATTGAGCGCTTCGGCAGAAAGCACAAAGCCAACAAGAAGTATGATAATAAGAAATTCAATCTGTGATACTCCAAGAAACCACGCGAGAAGTATGGCAACAGCTCCGCAGGCTAGCTGTATACGGAAATTGAGCTCTTCTTTCCAGGCGATAGCGAGGCCGGCAAGGGCATTTCGTAAACTATTGACCTTTTTATCCAGCATAGCCTCATTATATCCCGTCCCAAAGAGTCTGCTATCATAGTCTGCATGTATGCGAAGGCAGGGCTTGTTCTTCTCGCCATCTCCTTGGTAGCCGTCCTCGCTTTCGGCGGATTCGCCCACGCGGTTATTCCTCACGAACACGGAGACGGGCGCGGGGGAACATCGAGTGTCTTGTGGAGCGACCTGCATGCTGTACTCGGTAGTGCGAGAAAAACGTTTTTCACCGCAATCGACAGCGTTCTTCTCGTGCTGCTTTTCAGTATCGTGCGATGCGGTGAGAAAATCTTTCTTCTCGCCCGTAGACGCGCAGGAGAGATCATCCGTTCCCTTGATCCCATGCATGGTGAATCATTACGCTGCGGAGTTATGCCTTATAGAGCGTTTCGCTGAGAGATCTTGACCCTCTTTATTCTTCTCAGTTCTAAAAATGAAAAATATCTCTATTGCTATTGGTGGCCTCGTATTTCTTTTTGTAGCGGGTGCGTGGTACTGGACGAGCTTTAATCAGCAGTCGTCATCGTCGGTTGCTAGCGAGCAGGCTCGGATAGTCACGCACCGCTTGGTACTTACTGCGCGTGTTCTTACGCCTTCTATCGTGACGGTAACAGAAGGCGATGAAGTGACGCTCAAGGTTATAACGGACGAGACCGGAGAATTCCACGTCTCAGGGTATGAGATTGAGAATGCGATGACTGCCGGAACGGAACTTTCGTTCTCATTTACGGCCGACAAAGCCGGCCGGTATAACTTTGAACTTCATCCGATAGGAGGCGCTGAGGCAGCTCACGCGGATGAGGAGGACATCGTTGTGGGAGCATTCGTAGTAAACCCTAGATAATCCGTATGCAACGTATCTCCGTCTTTCTTGGTAGCGTGTTGGCCTTGATGCTCCCGGTACTTGCGGTCGCACACGGGTTCGGACAACGAATCGACCTGCCGGTACCGCTCTACTTGTACTTGTTTGGTGGGGGCGCAATTGTCGCTCTTTCGTTCATCCTGCTCGGCCTCGTGCCCGGCAGGTTCAACGATGCCCTGCGCGCATATCCGAAGTACGACCTCACCACGCTTCGATGGTTTCGTCTGATTGTTTCGAAGCCGCCGCAAATACTGCTGAAGAGTCTCTTTGTCTTCGTACTGCTCATTGCAGTAGTAAGCGGTCTTTGGGGCAATCAGAACCCTGCCTTCAATATGTTGCCGACGGTGGTATGGATTTTGTTTGCCATAGGTGTCACGTTCTTTAGCGCATTCATCGGCAACATATGGAGCGTCATTAATCCGTTTGCGACCCTGTATGAACTTGGTGAAAAGGCTCTCGGGAAACTCGGCATCAGATGGAACGCAGAGCCACTGCCTCAGGTGGTTGGAGTGTTTCCAGCCCTCGTCTTATTCTTGGCCTTCCGCTGGATCGAGAACGTCTCGCTGGTGTCTTCGGAGCCGCGAATTCTCGCAATGTTTGTCCTCTTCTATGCAGTCGTTACATTCGTTTGTATGGGAATGTTCGGGAAAAGCGAATGGCTTGAAAAAGGTGACCCATTCGCGGTGTTCTTTTCATTTCTTTCGCGATTCTCGATTACGGAAGTGAAGGAAAATACAGTCTACCTGCGTCCGCCAGCTGTCGGGCTTCTCAACCAATCTGCATCCCTCACGGACGTCGCGTTCGTGCTCCTTATGCTCTCAAGCGTTGCCGCCGACGGGGTACTCGGGACACCTCTCTTCCAAAATATCTTTAGCAGTCTCCTCGTGCTCGGCCTGCCCTGGTTTTTGGTTGGAACCGTAGGTCTTCTTGGATTGTTCGCCGGATTCCTTGCGGTCTACTACGGCTTCTCGTATCTCACCACCGTATTCACCGATGACGAATCGACGGCGCTGGAGATGGCGAGGCGCTTCATATTTTCCCTTCTCCCTATTGCTATCGCCTACGAGGTAGCGCATTACGTGAGCATCCTCGTTATCGAGGGTCAACGGGTCTTGTACCTCATTTCCGACCCGTTCGGAGCAGGATGGAACCTCTTCGGGACGGTGGACTACGAAATCAACTACACCGCCCTCAACCTCAAGACACTCTGGAACGTGCAGGTCGCGCTCATAGTCGTCGGGCACGTCATTGCCGTGATCATCGCGCATGCGATAGCGGAGCGGTACTTCAAAGACAGCCGCAAAGCTCTAATCAGCCAGTACCCAATGCTCCTGCTCATGATCTTCTATAGCTGCCTCAGCCTGTGGATTATGGCGCAGCCGATTGTGGCGGTAGAATGAGCACATGAAATTAACAACACAGCGAATAGCCTTCATATTGTTGTTTGTCGCTTCTCTGTATATAGCGCCGGTAGATACCGTGCACGCTCACGGAGGGGAGGGTTTAAATTTCACCAGCACGACCACAAAGGGCTATATCGTTGACGTGGATTACTCTGACCTCTCCGTTGAAGCCGGTAGAATCGGTCGGTTCGATTTCCGTCTTTTTACGGATAGGACGTGGGAAACAGTTGTAGATTTTACCGATATCTGGGTCAGGATTGTTGAGAAAAACGGAAGTAAAGCAGGGAAGACGCTCTTCGCAGGCCCCATCTCAGAGCAAGAATTTGGCGGCGACGGCTTTTCGTACGTATTTCCTGAGGGTGGGACGTATACGCTCAGTCTGAGATACAACGATGCGCGTAAAGGGGATTTTGGTGAGACGGTGGGGGAGGCGGAGTTTGAATTGAACGTCCTTCGAAGCCCTGATGAAAATACATTCACATTTGGTATTGAATTTTGGATAGGATTACTTGTCGGATTCCTCGGTGCAGCAGCTGTAGCAATCCCGTACCTGCTTCCTCGGAGAAAGACATAGAGTTATACCCGCCAGAGCATGTACTACTTGCAAATGATTTGCAAGTAGTATAGTCTATGAACACATGAAGAATACAAAGGAATCCGAACCAGCACATGTAATCAGGCAGGCCGGTTTTCGGGCGACGACACCCCGCATCGCAGTGTTCTCTTATCTGAAGAAGACAACATATCCTGTTACCATTCAAGAGATTGTAAAAGGGATACGACCGCTACACATCAATCAAACCACTGCCTACCGGATGCTTGAGTCTTTCAAGAAGGTTGGCTTGGTTGTACAGGTGGACTTTCAACACGGCCATGCGCACTATGAACTCGCCGGCGGACGTCATCACCACCACGTTGTGTGCACATCGTGTGACAAGGTGGAGGATGTCATAGGCTGCAACGACCAGCAACTTGCCGATAAGGCACTCAGGCAGGCGCCTGGGTTCTCTGCCATTACAAGCCATTCATTAGAATTTTTTGGCGTGTGCAAATCGTGCACGCTCGCTGCATAAATATGTATGATTGAAATTCTTGTTGCATCTTTGCTCATCATGCTTGCGTCTTTGTCGGGCAAGCTCACGACTTGGCGTTTGGCCGGACCGTATATTGAACGCAACCTGCATTTCTTTGTAAGTTTTGCGGCCGGTGTACTTCTGGTCGTTATTTATAATCTCTCTTCGGAAATCATCGAACACGCGGGCTCGCTTACGCTCGGGCTTCCTTGGATACTCGCCGGAGCGCTTATTGTCCTAGTCGCCTTCAGGTATCTTCCTCATTTTCACCATCATCATGATGTTGGCACGGACGACCACTCCCATTCGCGCATAGATGCCAATCGAATACTCTTGAGTGATGGTATTCACAACATCGGCGATGGGGTTGTGATTGTCGTCGCTTTCACGGCATCGTTCGCGCTCGGCGTAGCTACGACCATAAGTATTCTTTTCCATGAGACGTTGCAAGAGATATCAGAGTTTTTCGTATTGCGCCAGGCAGGACTCTCTATAGGGAAAGCGCTTTTGTACAACTTTTTTGTATCTTCGACGATTTTGATTGGTGCTATCGGCGGATATTTTCTGCTCGGGACATTCGAGGCTCTCGAAATACCGTTGCTCGGGCTCGCCGCCGGTTCGTATTTCATTGTCGTGTTCCATGACCTCATTCCGCATTCGATTAATGCCGCGACCGAACGAGGACACTACGTCAGGCACATCATCTTCTTTATCGTCGGGCTAACGCTTATGACTGGGCTCGTAACATTCCTTCCTCACGCTGAACCGGAACACGAAATAGAATCAATCGGATTCGTATCGACGCAAGTGGTATAGTTTTCAGGCATGATTCGAGTACAACGAACATTCCTCGTCGGATGTATGCTTGTTGCTTTCCTCCCCGTATTTCCCGCGCAGGCGCAAGAGGTGGTGCCCGATACGGTCGTCACGATGAAAGCCAAGGTGCTTGAAGTCATCTCACAAGAACGTAGGATTGTACCTGGCACGGAGGTGGAGAGCGACTTCCAGATTATCCGAGTGGAAATACTAGATGAACCGGAGAAAGGGAGGGCTCTAACGCTCGAAAATGATTATTTTGCTCTCAAACGAGGCGATGTCTTTTATTTGAGTCATAGAACTAATCCCCTTGACGGCACGGACCACTATGCTGTTTCCGAACCATACCGTTTGCCTCAATTGGGTTTTCTGACATTCTTGTTTGTAGCTGTGGTACTTACCTTTGGAGGTAAACAAGGTTTGCGCGGACTTCTCTCGCTCGTCGGGAGCCTGTTCTTCATCCTATTCCTTCTTCTTCCGGGAATTCTCAAGGGATACCCGCCGGTACTTGTCTCGGTCGGAGTCTCTTCGCTTATCATCCTTATCGGTTCCTATGTGACGCACGGATTCAACAAAATGACCTCGACGGCCGTAGTCGGGATGATTGCCACCGTTTCCCTGACCGGAATTCTTGCCTACGTCTCTGTTCCTTTTGTGTATTTAAGCGGATTCACCGGAGAAGAAACCACCTACCTCAACTTCAACACGTACGGCACTATCGACCTCGCAGGACTCCTCATCGGTGCGATGCTCATCGGAACTTTGGGGGTTCTGTATGACGCCGCGATAGGGCAGGCAGTCGCGGTAGAAGAGTTGGCAGCGGCAGGAGCACATCTTTCCCGAAAAGAAATCTACCGCCGCGCACTCCGCATTGGTCGCGAACATGTCGGTGCGCTCGTCAATACTTTGGCGATAGCCTACGTCGGCGCATCATTACCACTTCTCCTGCTTTTTTACGGATTCGGGGACGGTTCGATCGCCATTACGCTCAACCGAGAATTGTTCGCGACCGAGATAGTTCGAGCCCTCATCGGTTCCATCGGTCTTGTTCTTGCGGTGCCCATAACTACCGCTGTGGCCGCGTACTTTTTGGTTCAGGGAGACAGAGAAAAGAGTGAAAAATTGACGCAACGACTTTAATGGGTTAATATGTATTTTACCTATGCATCCTCAAAATCTGATTGTTAAAGCCGTATTATTGATACGAGGCGCTGGTCCACGGTTCGTCCGCTGGGGCTCCCGTGTGGGGTGGTGGAAGGTCGGAATCGGTACAGCAGTGCTCGTACTTGCAATCGGCGGAGTCGCATCTCTCTTCGGTGGCTCAGAGTCTCTGGCTGCTCCTGAGGCTCAGGTACGCAGTGTCGAAGTGAAGAGCGTTGCAGAATTATCCAATCAGACCGCTCCGCTTTCTATTGTCGGTCAGGTAAGTTCAAAATCCGAAGCCACCGTGCGTGCAGAGCGCTCGGGGCAAGTCACCGGCGTCTACAAGACACTCGGTGATCCTATCGCTGCGGGCTCTGTCGCCGCTGAGCTTGAAAACGCGTCTGAGCGGGCTGCGGTGCTGCAAGCACAGGGTGCCGTCGAAGCTGCAGAAGCAAACCTCGCGAAGGTCACGGGCGGCGCACGCAGTGAACAACGCGCAATTCTTGAATCAAACCGCTCAAACGCTTCCGCCTCATTGAGCGCAGCGCAGGCATCAGCGGTCAATGCATTACTCTCTGCGTACGCAACGGCAGATAATGCAATACACGGAACCACGGACAAGATGTTCACCACTCCCAATGGTAATTCACCGATATTCAACGTTACGTCATACGACTCTCAGCTTGCGATGAAGATAGAGAACACGCGCCCGACCATCGGCGGATATTTGAAACGTCA
This sequence comes from uncultured Parcubacteria group bacterium, assembly GCA_947085915.1. Classification (GTDB taxonomy): domain Bacteria; phylum Patescibacteriota; class Minisyncoccia; order Phycocordibacterales; family UBA2100; genus UBA10103. The sequence continues at coordinate 21,208 of CAMTYD010000008.1, read as the reverse complement.
GACACTTGCCTCTGATTCGCTTTCCGTCTCCTCCAATCTTTCTGCGGAAATCAGTGCGACCGAAACAGAGATACGTGCGATACGAAGTTTCCTCGACATGATTATTAATGCTCTGAATAAGGGCATCGCGACATCCGGCGCCTCTGCAAGCACGATTGCGACATATTTATCTGAAGCGACAGCGTCACGAACGACCCTCACGACAGCACTCTCTTCGCTCTCCGGTGCGACCCAGGGGCTTGTGGCAGCGCAATCGGCACTCGATGTCGCGGATAAGAATCTTGAACAAGGCGTGAGCGGCGGACAAGTCGAAGATGTGGCAGCCGCAAAAGCGGCTCTCAAACAAGTGCAGGGAGGCTTGGCTGCGGCTCGCGCAAATTTGGAGAAGACCATACTCCGCGCACCTATCTCCGGTACTATCAATTCATTCTCACTTAAGCGTGGAGATTACGTCCAGCAATCATCTCCAGTTTTGACCGTGGCGAACAACGGGGCGTTGGAGATTGTCGCGTATGTTACCGAAAACGATGCTCACGATATCGCTGCCGGGCGCACGGTAGCGATTGAGGGGGGAGTGTCCGGCGTTGTCACAAAGATTGCTCCTGCAATTGATCCTCTGACGAAGAAGATTGAAGTCCGCGTAGGTGTTTCAGGTACAAGCGATGCACTCATCAACGGTCAGTCCGTGCTCGTGTCCATTACTCGTGCCCGCGTGACCGCAGAAGATCTCTCGAGGATAAGCATCCCCGTCTCTGCAATTAAAATCGGTTCAGATGAGACCATCGTGTTTACTCTTGATACTGAAAATAAGCTGGTGCCGCATGCCGTCAAAGTAGGCACTCTCTTGGGCGACCGCGTCGTTATCACGGAGGGTCTCACGCTTGATATGAAAATTGTCACCGATGCGCGAGGTTTGCGGGCAGATGAGACCGTCGAAGTGAAATAATCACTGTATGCTCCGCTTCTGGAAATTCTTCATAGAAAAGAAGCAGTTTACGATACTGCTCATTGCCTCGCTTGTTATTTGGGGTGTTACTGCGGCGATTGTTATCACCAAGGAATCCTCTCCGGAGGTTCAAATCCCAATCGGTATTGTCTCGGTTGTATTACCCGGCGCTTCGGCAGAAGACATTGAGCGGCTCGTCACCAACAAGCTCGAAGAGCGTTTGGCAAATCTCACTGACCTCAACAGACTGACTTCCGTATCACGTCCCGGACTTTCTATTATCACAGCGGAGTTTGCCGCCTCTGCAGATATCGATAAATCGATTCAGAAACTGAAAGACGAAGTTGATAAAGCGAAGCCAGACCTACCGGAGGAAGCAAAAGACCCCGCGGTCTCCGAAGTTAATTTCCTCGACCAGCCGGTGCAAATCATTTCTATTTCAGCAGACTATCCGTATGCGAAACTCGCAGAGCTTGCCGATCAGCTGAAGCGTGAATTACAGACAGTGAAAGGCGTCTCGCGTGTTGACGTCACGGGAGTGCGCAACCGCGAAGTACAGGTTGTCGTCAAAAAGGAGGAGCTTGCCCGTCTGGGCATAACACTTTCCCAGGTCGTCGGCGCAATTAGCCAATCGAATGCATCTCTGCCGGTCGGCGCAGTCACTGTCGACAACATCACCTACAATGTGTCTTTCAAAGGCAGCCTTGATGATGTGTCAGACATAGGAGGTATCGCAGTTTTGAATATAAACAATCGGATTATTTACTTGCGGGACATAGCCGAAGTATCTGACGGGGTTGAAAAAGCAACATCATATTCGCGTATTTCAACCGACGGTAAACCATCCGAACAAGCTCTCTCCCTCTTCGTGTACAAAGTACGCGGACAAGATGTCACCACTACGACCTCTGGCGTGCGGGAAAAACTTGAAGAATTGAAACGGGGAATTCTCCGGGGCAGTGAGGTTGTCATTTCCAGTGATGCGGGAGACCAAGTGCGCACTGACTTGCGGGAGCTTACGCAGACAGGACTCGAGACGATGGTTTTGGTGATGCTCGCACTTTTTCTTACGATTGGATGGCGCGAGGCGATTGTAGCCGGACTTTCTATTCCGCTGTCGTTTCTGATTGCATTTATCGGTCTCCTCTACAGCGGCAACACCATCAACTTCTTGTCGCTCTTTTCTCTCATCCTGGCAATCGGTATTTTGGTTGACTCGGGGATTGTAGTCGTCGAGGCGGTGCATACGCGCATACGCATGTACGGCGACAAAAAACAGGCAGCATTCGAAGCACTTCGCGAATACGGGTGGCCTCTCATTGGGGGGACCATGGCGACAGTCACATTCTTCGTGCCCCTGTTCTTCATTTCAGGTATTGTCGGCCAATTTATCGCTTCCATTCCGTTTACGCTCATCTTCGTCCTCGTCGCGTCAATATTCGTTGCGCTTGGTCTCGTGCCATTCCTCACGATGACGTTTTCTCAGAGTCACGAGCACTCGCGATTATTGGAAAAACAAGAAGAATATGCACAGCGCGCTCGCGCTTGGTACGATCTCCGATTGCGTGAAGTATTGGGTAATCGCAAAGTACAGAATCAATTCTTGATAGGAATGATTGTCGCATTTGTGCTCTCCATTGCGCTGCCTGTTGTCGGTATCGTCAAAACAAATTTCTTCCCGGGAGAAGATTCGGAATTCGTCACTATAGAACTTGAAATGGCTCAGGGTACGGCTCTCAATCAGACGGACCTCGCGGTGCGCGCAATCGAAGAAGAGCTCTACGGTGACCCTCGATTTAGTTCTATTGTAACCACCGTGGGAGGAACGAGTGCCTTCAGCGACAGTCCGCAGACCGACACCCGCTATGCCAACGTGACCCTGAATCTTGTCGACAAAAGTGAGCGCGAGTCGAGCGATGAAATCATCGAGGATGTAAAGGCAAAACTCTCGGATTATTCCCTCGGTCGCGTGAAGGTCTCCGCCCCTACGGGTGGTCCGCCTGTCGGCGCCGCCATCCTCCTCAAATACCTTGGTCGCGACGCCGATGCGCTTGATGCTGCAATTACGATTGCCCGTCGAGAGCTGGAACAAACTCCGGGCGCCATAGATATCGATTCGTCGAATAAAAACGCCAGCACTGAGTTTTCTCTCAGCATTGACCGCGCGAAGCTCGCGCAACTGGGTCTCACTCCGGCATCAGTTGCCTCCACCCTCCGTACGGCTGTCTCGGGCTTTGCAGCGACCTCTCTCACGGGCGGAGAGCGTGATGTGGATGTCGTGGTGTCGCTCAACCTGAATGCGGACTACGTCGACCCTCACGATGCAGCAAACACGACAGTCGACTCGCTCAATCAAATTCCAATGACAACGCCGGACGGACAGACGGTACTGCTCGGTTCTGTGCTGAAGCATGGAGTCACACGTTCAGATTCAGCAATAAACCACGAAGGACGCGAGCGCGTCGTGACCCTTACTGCTAGCGTCTCTCCCGATAAGACGCCGGGGGAAGTCCTTGCCGCATTCAACAAGCGCATGGAAAGCGTGGAATTGCCCGAAGGCGTACATATTTCAGTGGGAGGTGAAAACGAAGAGACGAATAAATCATTCCTTGAGATGGGGTACGCACTTCTCGCAGGCCTCGCCCTCACGTTCATCATTCTCGTACTTTCGTTCAATTCATTCCGCTTTGCGGGATACTTGCTCATGATTGTGCCGCTTTCGCTCATCGGCGTCATGGGAGGGCTCGCGCTTACGCGCCAGCCACTCTCGTTCTCATCTCTTCTCGGAGTGATTGCTCTTGCGGGAGTCATCATCAATCACGCAATTATTCTCATGGACGCCATCATTCAGCGTATGAAGACCGGCGCAGGCCGTTCGTTTTTGGACATCATCGTCGACGCTGCCGTTTCGCGCCTCCGACCGATTTTCTTGACCACGGTAACGACTGTCCTCGGTATGATTCCGCTCACCTACGCCTCCTCACTTTGGGGACCACTCGCGTTTGCGATACTCTTCGGTCTCTCATTCGCGATGATACTCACCCTCGTGCTCATCCCGGTGCTTGTGTACCGTTGGCCGGGTAAACTGCCGGAAGACATTCTGAAGTAGCCTCTTTCGGGAATATACCTCCTGTGTGAAAAGGTAGTGTGCAAGATTCTGTAGATTTGTTAGGCTACTTTTATGGCGGAAGAAGATTGGGAAAAAGCGAATCCTTGGATACTCAACAAGACCTTTGACCTTGCAGACCGCATGCTTGATTCTCATGAGAGCGCGAATGTCCTCATTAGTCTTCTCATCATTCTGTCGATACTTCCTATTCTCGGCATCGGCATCCTCCTCACGCGAGGTGCTGCTCCCGTTACCCAACAACCGGTCGAGATACAGACCAACTAGACCTCTCTATATTCGCGTAAATTTGGTATCATCAAGGGATTATGAGTGAGCAAGATATCCGTGACGAGCGGCTTAAGAAGCTGGAATTATTGAAGGCCGCGGGCATGGAGGCCTATCCTGTCGATTCTCATCGTGTCGAAAGTAATGGAGATGTCATCACTGATTTCGAAGCTCTAGAGCAAAACGGCAAAAAGGTACATCTAGGAGGACGCGTCATGTCGCTACGGGGACAGGGCGGGATTATATTTGCTGACCTTTTTGACGGTACCGGCCGCATGCAGGTGGTCTTGCAGCAAGCCGAGATGTCACCAGCAGGTGAGTCCGCTTCAGGCGGACAAGAGACGTTGTTTGACCTTTTTGCCAATACTGTCGACGTCGGGGATTTCGTTGAAGTCTCGGGCATTATGTTTAAGACCAAGCGGGGAGAACGTTCGCTGAAGGTTGAAAAATGGCGGATGCTTGCTAAATCTCTTTTGCAGATGCCGACAGAGCATTTCGGGCTCAAGGATGAGGAATTGGTATTGCGCCAGCGGTATCTCGATATCTTGCTCAATCCTGAGGTGCGCGCGATGTTTGAACGCCGCTCGAAATTTTGGCAAGCAGCGCGAAATTTCTTCCTCTCGCGCGGATTCCTAGAGGTGGAGACGCCTATTCTCGAGAATACTCCGGGAGGTGCAGACGCGCGTCCATTCATCACACACCACAACGCGCTCGATATGGAGGTGTACCTGCGTATCTCGTGCGGCGAATTGTGGCAGAAGGAGTTGCTCGTTGCGGGATTCCCCAAAGTCTTCGAAATCGGCCGTATCTTCCGCAATGAAGGCCAATCACGGGAGCATCTGCAGGATTACACGCAGCTAGAATCCTACGAGGCATACAGTGACATGCAAAAGGGGATGGAATTTTTGAAAGAGCTCTACCGCCACATCGTCAAGGGGGTTTATGGTAAATACACGTTTGAGATAAATGGCCATACGGTTGATTTTGCAGAGGAGTGGGTCACGATTGATTTTTGTAAGGTCATTGAAGAGAAATTTGGCGTCAATCCTCTCTCCTGCAGTGAGGAGGAGGCTATTCAGGCGGTTCGCGACGCTAAGATCCAAGTGGGTGAGACTCTCAATAAAGCTCGTGCAATCGACCACTTGTGGAAATCAATACGGAAGACAGTTTCAGGCCCAGCTTTTCTTGTCGGGATTCCCGTGTACTTAGAGCCGCTAGCCAAACGCTCTTCCACGAATCCCGATGTTGTCGAGCGGGTACAGGTCATTCTCGCAGGCTCCGAGATGGGCAAGGCATTCAGCGAGCTCAATGATCCCCAAGACCAGCGAACACGATTCGAGGAGCAGCAAAAAATGCGCGATGCGGGGGATGACGAAGCACAGCGCCTCGATGAGGACTATGTGCGCGCTATGGAATTCGGTATGCCGCCCGCCTTCGGCTTCGGCGTATCCGAACGCTTTTTCTCTTTCCTCGAGAATCGCCCAGCTCACGAAGCACAGCTTTTCCCGCTTTTGCGCCCAAAATCAGAATGAAAACTGCAGTGTTCGGGGGTGGATGTTTCTGGTGTACTGAGGCAATTTTTCAGATGCTAAAGGGCGTCGAGAAGGTAGAGTCAGGCTATGCAGGTGGGGCAGTGGAGAACCCTTCCTATGAGGCCGTAAGTGCCGGTCGCACCGGACATGCGGAGGTTATCCGGGTGTCTTACAATCCCGACTTGATTTCCTACGAAGATTTGCTCACGGTCTTTTTTGGTTCTCACGACCCGACGACGCCAAATCGACAAGGGGCCGACGTCGGGGAGCAGTACCGCTCGGTGATTTTGTACGAGACTCCTGAAGAGAAAGAGATGGCAGAGCGGGTCGCGAAAGAAATTCAAGAGTCGCTCAAAGACGGTACGCGTGTCGTTACGCAAATCATTCCGCTTGGAACATTTTATCCTGCGGAGTCGTACCACCAGAACTATTTCAAAGAGAATACGAGTGCGCCGTATTGTCAGATAGTCATCGAACCAAAAATCGAGAAAGTGAAAAAACGGTTTGCAGAGTTGGTGAAGCAATAAGCGTATGCCCCTCGATGATTTTGAAAAACTCGTTGCAGAAGGATACGAGCAATTGCCGCAGTGGGTGCGGAATAAGATAAAAAATGTTGCTCTGCTTGTTGAGGACGAACCTTCTCGAGAAGACAGGAGGGCTGAAGGTTTGGCTGATGACGAGACATTGCTCGGCTTGTACAAAGGTATTCCGCTGTCCGAGCGTGGAGAGAATTATGGGGTGGGCATGACTCTACCTGATACCATCACTCTTTATCAATTGCCTATAGTAGAAGCCGCCAAGTCTGAATATCGGGATTTACGAAATCCCGATATGACTGAAATCACGCGAAGAATCGTTGCCGAGACCATTTGGCACGAATTCGCACACCATTTCGGGATGGATGAGCACGAAGTACGGCTACGCGAAGACAGGCGCGACAATCATCACTAGATGTTCATCGTACATATGTAGAATTCGATGACTGCGCAACCAAGAGGGTACCCCCACATTGCCCCCACCCTCTTGCCTCCTTACGAAGGGAGACTCGCGTCCGGGTCGAATTCGGCCCGGTTTTTTTATGTTATATTTTCCGCATGGCAAAACTGTCGGAACTTCTGAAATCCCGGGGCTATGTATACCAGCATTCCTCAGAGACCCTCGAAGAGATAACAGATGGCAAGAGGCGTACTGTCTACCTCGGTGTAGACCCGACAGCTGATTCTATTCATGCGGGGAATCTGGCGGTGTATATGTTTTTGCGCCGTTTTGCAGATGCCGGACACAAAATAATCCTCATAATCGGTGGGGGTACGGCTTTGGCAGGTGATCCGAAGCCAGATGTCGAACGCTCTCTTACTGATGCGTCAGTTGTCGCGGAAAGAGCGAATAAGTTGAAGGCTCAAGCAGAAAAGCTTCTCGGCGGAGTAGAAGTCCAGATGGTCAATAATGCCGATTGGCTCACCAAGCTCAATCTCATGGAGTTTCTTCGCGACACAGGCAAACATTTCACGGTAAATAATCTTATTAAAAAGGATGCTATTTCAGCTCGCATGAAGAGTGAAGAGGGAATATCGTTCACGGAATTTTCCTACCCGCTCCTACAGGCGTACGATTTTTGGCATTTGTACAAAGAATATACGTGCGATGTACAAATCGGCGGCTCAGACCAGTGGGGCAATATCATCGCGGGAGTTGATTTGATTCGCCGCAAAGAGAGCGCCACGGTCTACGCGCTCTCCTGCCCGCTGATTGTAGATAAAGCAACCGGCAAGAAATTCGGCAAAAGCGAGGGCAATGCCGTCTGGCTCGATGCCGAGAAGACCTCACCTTACGCCTTCTATCAATTCTGGCTCGGGGCGAGTGACGAGAGTGTCACTGATTACCTCAAACTCTTTACACTTCTTTCTGAAATGGAAATTGATGCAGTTACCGAAATGCACCGCCGCGACGCTAAGGAGCATCACGCACAGCACCTTTTGGCGCGGGAGGTGACGACTCTTGTGCACGGAGCAGAGACAGCGGAAACAGTGGAGAAGGTCTCGAGCGTACTTTTTGACGATGCAGGCCTCAAAGGTCTTGATGAGGAGGCGCTCACGATGCTCAAGAGCGCTGCCCCTTCACACGAGACTACAGCCGACACACTTCTCGTCGATGTACTCGTCAGCAGCAAGCTGGCAAGCTCCAAGCGCGAAGCAAAACTTTTTCTTAACGATAAAGCCGTCAGTTTGAATGGGGAAGTGGTATCCGACGAAAAACAAAAAATAACTACAGAAAATTTTTACAATGGCACTGCGCTATTGAAACGAGGCAAGAAGAATGTGTGCGTACTGGTTTTGAAATAGGATGTGGTTATACACAGTTTTGAATTTTTGATGAAGAGGTGTATATAAAGGGCTGTGCTGCGTGTTACCTCCGTCTCGCAGTGAGCGGAGTAATTCTTCGAGGGAGAAAAGACTTGTCACAGAACGATCAACCCCAAGGAACACAGCTTCGGGCCCAACGCAACCTGGCACCACCGAAAAGAAGAATGGGTTCGGCGATTGACGGCACGGAGAGCGAACCGCGGCCGTTGGACGCGGAAATCTTCGTTCGTCCATGCGCGAGGAGCGATGCGAACGGCTGGGTCACTAAAAATACTGCCTGAACGCAGCCATTTGGATAGCCGCAGCTGAGCTATCCGTTACAACAAAGGTCGGCATCTTCCGCGCGGGGGTGCCGACCAGCTTTTTTATATGCGCCTAATCCTGTAAAGTGTCCCCATGAGCAAGTTTAAGATCAAATCTGAATACACACCTGCCGGCGACCAGCCCAAGGCCATAGAAGCGCTAATGAAAGGTCTCAGGGCAGGTACACGCGACCAGACGCTTCTGGGCGTCACGGGCTCAGGTAAGACCTTCACAGTTGCCAATATCATCGAACAGTGGCAAAAGCCCACACTTGTAATCGCGCACAACAAGACGCTCGCCGCTCAGCTCGCTGCCGAGTACCGGGAATTCTTCCCCGATGCCGCGGTGCACTACTTCGTTTCTTATTACGATTACTACCAACCAGAGGCATACGTGCCTCTGAGCGACACTTTTATCGAGAAAGAGGCGATGATCAATGAAGATATCGAACGTCTGCGGCACGCGGCCACACAAGCTCTCCTCACGCGGTCAGATGTCATTGTCGTCGCGTCGGTGTCCTGTATCTACGGCTTGGGCAGTCCGATAGAGTACCAAAAAGTGAATATGAAAGTGACAAAGGGCGAGATGATGACCCGTGCCACTTTCACACGCAAGCTTATCTCGATGTATTTTGAGCGCGTTGCGGGCGAGCTTACTCCGGGGACATTCCGTGCACTCGGAGCAGCAGTTGAGTTCATGCCCGCGAGTGAGCGCATCGTCTACCGCATTGACCTCACGGGAGGCAAAGTGGCGAAGATAGAAGAGATAAGTGCCATAACGCGCGAGCTGCAGCAGAAGCACGATGCAATCTTCGTCTTTCCCGCCAAGCACTATGTGACGCCCAAGGATGTCCAAGATGCTGCTCTTGCAGATATTGAGATAGAGCTCGCAGAACAGCTCAAGAAATTTAATGCGGCAGGGAAAATACTTGAAGTCGAACGCCTCAAACGACGCACGCGCCAGGATATATCCATGATACGCGAATTCGGATTCTGCAACGGTATTGAAAATTATTCACGCCATTTTGATAGGAGGAAGTCAGGCGAGCCGCCCTATACGCTTCTTTCGTATTTTCCACAGAATCTAGATGGGACGTCGAATTTCCTCACCATTATTGATGAATCGCACGTTACGGTACCTCAAATAGGAGGCATGTATGCGGGTGACAGGGCTCGCAAGGACACACTCGTGGAGCATGGATTCCGTCTCCCGAGTGCCGTGGACAACAGACCACTTAATTTTGGTGAATTCGAGAAGCGCGTTGGGCAAACCATCTACACATCGGCTACACCAGGCAAATACGAAATCGAACGCAGCGGGGAACCAATATCGCAGGTGATTCGCCCGACGGGTCTCGTAGACCCCCAGATAGAAGTACGTCCCATCGTTGCGCGTGGCCTGCCTGGCCAGGGAGATTTTGTAGGTCAGGTCAAGGATTTCATCAACGAGGCTGAGATGGTAACCAAGCGGGGGAGCCGCTCGATGGTGACTGTTCTCACCAAAAAGATGGCGGAAGATTTGGCAACCTTCCTCGAAGAGAAGAAAATAAAAGTTCGCTATATACACAGTGATGTAAAGACGATTGAGCGCATCGAGATACTTACCGATTTCCGCAAAGGCGTTTTTGATGTGCTGGTAGGAGTCAACCTCCTCCGCGAAGGTCTCGACCTTCCTGAGGTCGAGCTCGTGGCGATACTTGATGCCGACAAGGAGGGGTTCTTGCGCAGTGAGACGTCACTTATCCAGACGATAGGCCGCGCTGCCCGCAATGTACTCGGGCGTGTCATCTTATACGCAGACAATATGACTGGCTCACTTGAGCGCGCGATAGGCGAGACGAATCGCCGTCGGGCGATACAGGAGGCTTACAACAAAGCGCATGGCATTACACCAAAGACCATCCAGAAGCGCATACACGACATTGTGGGCGACATCCAACGCACACGCTCTCGTACGGTGAGTGAGCTCGCTGAATCGGATACGGTCGCGTACGGAGGCGACATAAAGAAGCTCATAAAGGATAAACGCCAGCAGATGCATGAAGCTGCGGACAATCTTGATTTCGAGACGGCGGCGCTTCTGCGGGATGAGATAGGTAAGCTCGAAGAAAGCAGCAAGAAGAAGGAAAGAAAGTCCAAAGCAGCAAAGAAGCTCAAATAACCCGCAATACATAATAGTTCCGCGGGCGCGGAACTATTATGTATTGGGAGAATCTCTACGGCGGAGGTAAATGTCGTGAGTTTCGTGTAAGCTAGCAGTATGGAGATGAAACAGGACGTTCCACTGGCTCCGCTCACTACCTTCAAAATTGGTGGTGCGGCGAAGTATTTTGTTGATGTTGCTACTGAAGATGAGATACGCGAGGCTCTCGCCTGGGCTCATGAGAAGGGTTTGAGATTCATCATTTTGGCAGGTGGGAGCAACGTCTTGGTGCCTGATGAGGGATACGATGGACTCGTCATACATATTGTGGATGGACACTTTTCATTCGCACATAAGGAGATTGATGCTGATGGCGGATGTAATTTACTTAACCTCATACATACGGCGGGAGAGAAGGGATTGGGAGGCTGGGAGAAGCTCGCAGGCATCCCGGGCACCATCGGCGGTGCTGTGCGCGGTAACGCAGGTGCTTTTGGTCCTGAGATAAAGGATTTCGTTCACACGGTGAAGGCAATAAATATCTATTCAGGAGAAGCACGGATGTTCACAAATGCGGAATGTGGATTCTCGTACCGTGATAGTTTTTTTAAACAAAATCCCAAATGGCTGATTACCCGTGTGTTTGCGGATTTACACAAAATTGCACCGGAGGACAGCAAGAAACTTGCCGAGGAAACGATAGTAGAGCGTGAAAAGCGGCATCTTCAAAACGTCCAAGCCGCAGGCTCCTTCTTTATGAATCCAAAAGCTCCGCCTGAAATCGTTGCGCTCTTTGAGCGGGAAAAAGGTGTGAAATCCCGTGAGGGTAGAGTCCCTGCCGGATGGCTTATCGAGAAAGCAGGGATGAAGGGAGCGAGTGTCGGCGGTGCGATTGCGAGCCTCCAGCACCCCAATTACATTGTGAATACAGGTAATGCGACTGCTGAAGACGTTAAACACCTCGCCGATGAGGTAAAAGAGGCAGTCAAATTGCAATTTAGGGTGGAACTTCACGAAGAGGCGGCAATTTTATAGCCGTGATATAGTTGCCCGTACCAACCCCTAGCGCAAGCGCGGGGTCGGAACCATTTGTATGGCTGAAAAAAAGGAAATAGGCTCCTCGGCTTCGCTCGGGGCGGATAAAATCGTCATTAAGGGCGCGCGGACTCACAATTTGAAGAACGTGAGCGTCGAGATACCGCGCAACAAAATGGTGGTTTTTACGGGACTTTCCGGCAGCGGGAAGTCTTCGCTCGCATTTGATACTATTTTTGCAGAAGGACAGCGTAAATACGTCGAATCGCTCTCTGCCTATGCACGCCAATTCCTGCGCCAGATGCAGAAGCCGGATGTAGATGAGATTACGGGGCTTTCGCCAGCAATTTCGATTGACCAGAAAAGCCGTTCCAACAACCCGCGCTCGACCGTCGCGACCATAACGGAGATATACGACTACCTCCGTGTGCTGTATGCGCGCGTCGGGAAGCCGCATTGCCTTATCTGCGGCAGGGAAGTGCGCAAGCTTTCAAATGAGGAAATCTTGGAATCTATTCTCAGCATCGTAGAAAGGGCGCGGAAATCTACTGTTCCCGTCAAAGCCGATAAGAAACTCACTAAGGGGATTTCCAGTGCAAAAGTACGCATTAGCTCACCTGTCGTCGTCGGTCGCAAAGGAGAGTACTACCAATTACTTTACGACCTTTTGAATAAGGGATTTGAAAAGGTAAACGTCGATGGCACGGACAAATCTTTGCGCGAACGCATTGAGCTCGAAAAACACCACAAACATAGTATCGACGTGATTGTGGATGAGATATTCGTGTCGGAATTTGTGGAAGATGCGAAAGCCGCACGCGAGCGCGCGAGCGAGGCAATCGAGCGTGCCCTCGCTGAGTCAGAAGGTTTGGTAAAGGTCACTGATGCGGATGGCATTAGCACCATCGTTTCGGCGAAATTCATGTGTCCCTACGACGGGTTTTCTTTTCCGGAGATAGAGCCACGCCTTTTTTCGTTCAATTCACCCTACGGGGCCTGTCCTGAGTGTAAGGGCCTAGGTACGAAGTATTTCTTCGGCGACGAAGCGTGTGATGTGTGTAAAGGAGCCCGACTTCGCCCCGAGGCGCTGAATGTGTTCCTAGGCAAAGTCACGGGCGAAGAAGGCAAGGGACCTGTAGAAGGAATGGATATCGTGCGACTCGCGAGCCTCTCGATTCAAGAGGCGCAGGATTTCTTTGAAAAATTGAAGCTGAGCAAGAAAGAGCAGGACATTTCCCGCACCGTCATCAAGGAGATAACGAGCCGTCTTCAATTTATGCTCAATGTCGGTATCGAATACCTTACGCTCGACCGCAAGGCTAATACACTCTCTGGCGGCGAAGCGCAGCGAATCAGATTGGCCTCCCAGCTCGGCTCTGGCCTTGTGGGCGCCTTGTACGTACTCGACGAACCAACCATAGGTCTGCACCAACGCGACAACGACAAGCTCATCAACACCCTGAAACATCTCCGTGACCTCGGCAATACTGTGCTTGTCGTCGAGCATGACGAGGACACTATTTTCGCCTCGGATTACATCGTTGACCTTGGTCCCGGTGCAGGTGTGCACGGCGGAGAAATTGTAGCTGAAGGTTGGCTCGATGAACTCCTTACGGCAAAGACCAATAAATCCGGTTCGCGTACGCTTTCATATCTGCGGGAGGAAACGCGGATAGAGATTCCAGAGCAAAGGCGAACAGCAGACCGGGGCAAGATAAAGATACGCGGTGCAAACAAATTCAATGTAGAAAATCTCAACGTTGATATACCACTGGGAAAGTTTGTCGTTGTTTCAGGAGTTTCCGGTTCGGGTAAATCCACCTTCCTTTATGAAATTCTTCACCGCAATCTGCAGGCACGCTTTGATAAGAGATACCGCACAGCCAAGACCTACAATGCAAAAGAATTTTCGGGCACCGAATATCTCGGGCGGGCGATATTGATAGACCAGAGTCCGATTGGGCGCACGCCCCGCTCAAATCCCGCTACTTACACAGGTGCTTGGACGCACATCCGCGATATGTTTGCGATGTCCGAAGAAGCACGTGCCCGTGCATGGGGCCCTGGCCGCTTCTCATTCAACGTCAAAGGTGGTCGCTGCGAAGCGTGCCAAGGCAACGGCTTGGTTGCTGTCGAGATGCACTTCCTCCCCACGGTCTATGTCACGTGTGATGTGTGCAACGGTAAGCGATTTATGAAAGAGACTCTTGAAGTGAAATACAAAAAGAAGAGTATCCACGATGTGCTCTCCATGACCGTCGAAGAAGCCTGCGCTTTCTTCGAAGATATTCCCGCCATCTCGGACAGAATGCAGAGTCTTATGGATGTCGGACTCAGCTACCTTGAGCTTGGACAAAGTGCGACGACACTTTCGGGCGGTGAAGCGCAGCGTGTGAAGATTGCTTCTGAGCTGTATCGCCCGCTCATTACCAAAAGCATCTATCTCCTCGACGAGCCAACGGTAGGCTTGCACTATGATGACGTCGCAAAGCTAATCGATATCCTGCAGAAGCTTGTCGAGCGCGGGAATACGGTCATAGCTATCGAGCACAATTTGGACGTCTTGAAATGCGCGGACTATCTCATAGACATGGGTCCTGAAGGCGGTATAGGTGGGGGACGTATCGTCGCCAAAGGGACTCCGGAAGAAGTCTCAAAGACTGATGGTTCTCATACGGGGTACTATCTGAAACGAGTGTTGAAAAAGAAGAAATCCTAGCCGAAGAGTTCTCCATCGTGTTTGGCGAGCGGGTGCATCATCGTATACGCATTATACAATTTACGTTGCTTTTCCGTTTCCTCCTCAACCGTTGGCGTTTCATTTGCAAGCAATACCTGTAACTCCTGTGCCAGTACTTGAAATTCCGAATTCGTTGAATATCTCTGGTATGCGGGGCTCTGTCGGTACACATCAGCAATGTAACCAGGTTCGAAGTACATATGAAAGTTTCCTTTTTTGGTTCGTTCAACAAATTGTTCGAAACCCATAAGGGGGGATTTCTTCGGAGCCTCAAAAGAGTCACTCATATTTTGTCAGTATACTCCTTCCACGATTTTGCTTTCAATTCGTTCCCTTTTTCTTCCGCGAGGGCAGTTATAAATCCGTCTGCAAGTTGGCGGTTGGTGATAAGTGGGATATTGAGGTCGATGGCTTTGCGGCGGATGGTTGAGCCGTCGGTTGTCTCGCCCGTGAAAGCGCGTGTTGGAATGTTGATAATGAGGTCAAGCGAGCCTTTTGCGAATAAATCCGAGACGTTCGGTTCCTCCTTGCTGCTTATCTTGTAAACTTTTTTGCAATCAACTCCGTTTCTCTGCAGGAAGTCGGCAGTATGCTCGGTCGCGTAGATATTGAATTTCATATCGCGCAAGGCTTTCATAGCGGGCAGAAGCTTTTGCTTGCTCTCTTCACCGCCAATGGATACGAGTACATTCTTCTTCGGGAGTCTGAAGCCTGCGGCCATCATTGATTTGAGAAGTGCCTCGGAATATGAGTCGCCGAAGCACGCGACCTCGCCTGTTGAGGCCATCTCGACTCCCGTGCGCGGGTCGGCACCCTTGATGCGGCCGTAGGAGAATTGAGGAGATTTGACCGCGACGGTGTCGAGCTCGACCGTGCGGTAGTGGCCGCTGATGTCACGGCCGAGCATCGCACGCACCGCGAGCTCGATAAAATTGTGTCCCGTGACTTTTGATACGAAGGGGAAGCTACGTGAGGCGCGCAGATTGCATTCTATGACGAGCAGGTGATTACCTTTTGCGATGAATTGGATATTGAAAGGCCCCGTAATATCGAGCGCTTTCAGAATATCTTTTGTAATGTGTTTGGCACGGCGGATGGTCTCGAGATAGGTACGCTGTGGCGGCAAGACGACAGTAGCGTCACCCGAGTGAGTGCCAGCATTCTCTACATGCTCCGTAAGCGCGTAGATAGCAAGTGCACCTTTGTGAGCCACGCCATCTATCTCTATCTCGCGCGCATTCTCGATGAATTTTGAAATGACGACAGGATGGTCGGAAGAGACGTCGACTGCGCGCTGGAGAAATTCGAGCAGTGACGGCTCGTCGTAGGCTACTTTCATCGCAGCCCCTGAGAGCACGTACGAAGGACGTACCAAGACAGGATAGCCGAGCTTCTCTGCCGCCTTCGCCGCAGATGCGAGCGTGGTCAGCTCTGCCCATTCCGGCTGGTCGATGTTGAGGGTATCGAGAAGTTTGGAGAATTCATGGCGGTCTTCGGCGCGGTCGATGTTGTCGGGTGACGTTCCCAAGATTTTGACCTTTGCCTTCTGGAGCGGAAGCGCGAGGTTGTTGGGAATTTGTCCGCCCGTTGAGATGACGACGCCGTCTGGGCGTTCGAAATCGACGATGTCGAGTACGCGCTCAAGAGTCAGCTCTTCGAAGTAGAGACGGTCGGACATGTCGTAATCGGTTGAGACGGTTTCCGGATTCGAATTTACCATGATGGTGTTACGACCCTCCGCCTTCAGAGTCTTGAGCGCTTGAACGCATGACCAGTCGAATTCGACTGATGAGCCGATGCAATACGGGCCCGAACCTAAGACGGCGACCTGATTCTTGCCGCGGGCGATATCGTTCTCGGTACCGTGGTACGTCATGTAGAGGTAATTGGTCTGCGCAGGGAATTCTCCGGCGAGCGTATCTATTTGTTTGACGACGGGAACGATGTGGGATTTTGTGCGAAGAGAGCGGATGGCGGTCTCAGTTGTCTTTTTGAGGCGGGCGATGCGTTTGTCTGAGAATCCGGCACGTTTTGCCCGTGAGAGTAGTTCTTTGTCCAGCTTCTTCTTTTTAAGTTCAGTATCAAGCTTCACGATGCGCTGCATTTTTTCAAGAAACCACATATCTATCTTCGAGAGCTCGTGAATCTTTTCTGTGCTTACTCCATCGTGTAGGGCATCGGCAAGCGCAAACATGCGGCGAGTCGTCGGGTTTTTTATTTCCTCGAGGTATTGCGCAGCGGTAAGAGGATGTTTCGAAGGGGCAAAACCGTCTGTGCCGATATTGAGCATGCGAAGCGCCTTCTGAAGCACCTCTTCAAAAGAGCGGCCGATGGCCATGACTTCGCCGACGCTTTTCATTTCGGTGCCGATGCGCGGTGCCGCGTTGTCGAATTTGGCTAGATCCCAGCGAGGGGCTTTGAGTACCAAGTAATCGAGTGCAGGCTCGAAGCAGGCTGTCGTCTTGCCTGTGACTGAATTCTTTATATCGGTGAGGTTGTATCCGAGTGCGAGTTTCGCTGCGACGAAAGCCAGTGGGTAGCCGGTCGCCTTCGAGGCGAGCGCAGAGGAGCGTGAAAGGCGGGCGTTCACCTCGATGACGCGGTAATCACTTGTGTGTGGATTCAGTGCGTACTGAATGTTGCATTCACCCACAATGCCGAGGTGACGGATAGTTTTTATCGCGACTTCGCGGAGCGAGTGATATTCGGTATTTGAGAGCGTCTGCGAAGGAGCGACCACGTAGCTCTCTCCCGTGTGGATGCCCATCGGGTCCAGATTTTCCATGTTGCATACCGTTATGCAATTGTCTGCCGCGTCGCGCACGACTTCATATTCCACTTCCTTCCAGCCACTCAAATTTTCTTCGATAAGGACTTGCGAGACGTTACGGAACACTTCTTCGAGCTTTGCGGAGAGTTCTTTGGCATCTTTCACGACGCCCGAGCCTTCGCCGCCGAGGGCAAAGCCCGAACGCATCATTACGGGGTAGCCAATTTTTTCTGCTGCGCCTAAGGCCTCCTGAATGTCGGAAGTAGCTACGCTCCGAGCGGTTTTTACTTGTATCTCAGAAAGCCGTGCCACGAAAAGCTCGCGGTCTTCGGTATCGCGGATGGTGGAGACTGGTGTGCCGAGGACGCGGACACCGTATTTCTTTAGCACACCGCTTTTTTCAAGGCCGAGCCCGAGGTTGAGCGCGGTCTGTCCGCCGAATGAAAGCAGAATCGCGTCCGGCTTTTCTTTTTTGATAACGTCTGTTGCGAATTCTTCTGTGAGCGGGAGGAAGTAGACCGTGTCGGCGAGCTTCTCATCCGTCTGGACTGTCGCTATATTCGGGTTCATCAGGACGATCTTGATACCCTCCTCTTTGAGCGCTTTGATGGCCTGAGAACCTGAATAATCAAATTCACCCGCCTGTCCGATGCGCAGACCTCCGGAGCCGAGGAGGAGTACTTTCTTGGGTTGTTGCATTTTTCTCATGGTGTTTTTTTATTGTGCAAGTCTGACTTGCACAACCATGAAATGAAGTCATCGAATATCCATGCGGTGTCTGTGGGACCAGGACATGCTTCAGGATGGAATTGTACTGAGCGCCAGTTCTTGGTTTTGTGCCTGATGCCTTCATTGCTTCCATCATTAGCGTTGGTAAACCACACAGACCAGTCTTTTGGCAGGGTCTTTTCATTTACCGCAAATCCATGATTTTGAGAGGTAATGTGGCAACGACCTGTCTCTGAATCAATGCAGGGCTGGTTTTGGCCGCGATGACCGTATTTGAGCTTGTAGGTCTTAGCACCCGCAGCGAGCGCTAAGAGCTGATTACCCAGACAGATGCCGAGCACAGGCTTGTTCGAAGCTAAGGCTACTCGGACGTGCTCAATGGTCTTAGTGCACTGTGTCGGGTCGCCGGGGCCGTTGGAGATGAAGAGCGCGTCGTACTCGTCTTTCGTAAAATCGTAATCCCAGGGTACGCGAGTCACGGTCGTTTCTTTCCGTGTCAGTGAGCGGACGATATTTTCTTTCATCCCGCAATCGATGGCAATTATTTTTATCGGACCGTTTCCGTACACTTTCTTGTGCTTGGGACTTACCTTTGCGACAAGATTTTCATCATTGGGGTCTATGAATTTCTTCGGCGCTTTTTCCGCGAGCGCTCCAAGCATGACTCCGTGCTCGCGCAGCTTCTTGGTAAGCGCGCGGGTATCTACTCCCGTAATTGCGGGCACACCTGAGGCCTTGAGCCACTCTGCGAGCGATTGTTTCGCGTCATGGTGCGAGTAGTGTTCAGAATATTCGCTCACGACCAGCCCCGCAATCTGCATCTTCTCGGACTCCCATGTCGCTTTATCGGGCACCCCGTAGTTGCCGGCTAGCGGGTAGGTGAGCACGACTATTTGCCCCGCGTACGATGGATCGGTGAATCCTTCCACATATCCAGTCATGCCCGTGTTGAATACGACCTCGCCGCTCATCTCGACGGGCGCACCAAAGCTCTGTCCGTCTATCCTCGTACCGTCTTCGAGGAATAACTTCATACGGTAAGAAAAGGCCCGCAAACAGCGGGCGGTTGTGGCAGGTAAGAAAATACACCCGGGCGGGTGTTTTTGGGAAGAAACTTCTTGGAGGTCATTAAAAACAAAGTATAGCGAAGTGCAGTAAAAAGTCAAATCAGATTCGCGGTGGATAGCGCATTTTTGTATACTCCAGACATGCAACGCGAGGACCTGAAGAAGTTTAAACTACCCGATGAGCCGGGAGTGTATGTCTTTAAGAAGGCCAAGAAAATTCTCTACATCGGGAAGGCCTCCTCTTTGCGTGACCGGGTGCGGAGCTACTTTTCATCTGATTTGGTAAAGGGGCGCGGGGAGCGAATTGTCGGCATGGTCGCTGAAGCGGGTTCGGTCACGCATACGACAACAAATTCAATTCTTGAAGCACTGATACTAGAAGCAAATCTCATCAAGCGTCATCAGCCTCCGTACAACGTTGACGAGAAGGATAACAAAAGTTTCAACTATATTGTCATTACGAAAGAAGAATTTCCACGAGTCCTGATTGTGCGCGGTCGTGAGCTCTATCAGAATTGGGACGCAAAAGATATCGGTAAAACATTTGGCCCATATCCGCATGGAGGGCAACTTCAAGAGGCATTAAAAGTCATCAGGAGGATATTTCCGTTCCGCGATGAGAAATGTGTGCCTTGTAAGTATCGAGGGGAACCCTCGATGTTGGGTAAGGTATCGAGGGGAACCCTCGATACCTGTAAGCCCTGTTTCAACAGACAGATAGGTCTTTGTCCCGGCGTTTGCACGGGTAAGATGCAGAAACAAGAGTACGGTCAACGCGTTAAGCATATATCGCAATTCCTCTCGGGTAATTTCAAAGGATTGAAACGCCAACTTGCACGAGACATGAAGGTCGCAGCCGCAGCGGAAAAGTTCGAAGAGGCGACACAGCTCCGTCGTCAGATACACGCCCTCGAGCATATCCGCGACGTCTCGCTCATCAAAGACGAACATCGTATCGCTCCCGGCGGAGGGGTGCGTATAGAGGCATACGATGCCGCGCATACAAGCGGCACTGAGACGGTGGGAGTAATGACGGTCGTCAATGGTGGAGAGCCGGTAAAAGCCGAATATCGTAAATTCAAAATCCAAACAGCCACCAATGATGACGTCGCCTCGCTCAAGGAAGTGCTCACCCGCCGACTCAATCATCCGGAATGGCCTTTGCCGCGGGTCTTTGTCGTCGATGGTGGGAAGGGGCAAATGAGGGCAGCACAGACGGTCTTGAAGCAGGCGGGGATAGAAATACCAATAGTAGGTGTAGTGAAGAATGAATTTCACAGGCCGGAGAAGCTCATCGGTGATAAGCGGGCAATCGAGGTTTATGAAAAGGACATCCTTATTGCGAATAATGAAGCACACAGGTTTGCAATACAGTGGCACCGTAAGCGTCGCGGCAAGATATACCCCATGAGATAGTAAGGTTCGAATCCACTGCACTATCTAAAATCATTTATCTCACGGGGTATACTAGTGGCATGACAGTAGCCAAAGGATTTTTCTATCTCGCCGCATCACTTCTCGCAGCGGTACTCTTGGGCGGTCTCTACCTATTGTATAAAAACACGCAGATTCCTACCGGAGCGGACATGGTGCAGAGGTTTCAGCAGGGGACTCTCGCAAAAGTGCCGCCGACATCGTGCAGTTACAAAACGTCTGATTTCGACGGTACGGATGACGGGATTTTGCGCATCGCAGAAGGCAATATTTTTCTTAAGGTAGTGACGGTAAAAGCAAATCTGGGAGGTCAATTGATTGTGCGTATTTTGAATGATGGTACCTATCACGTCGATCCGGCTACAAGCATTGTCATGTTGCAGGGGAATGACCCAAAAGAGATTATTAATTCGTACGTCACGACCAAATCCTGGGACTGCTCTCCGTGGTGGTCTCCCGAGAAGAATCTTTTCAACCTGCCACAGTAACAGGAGCGTAACCAACACTTAGGAGTGCTACAATTACTGTATGGCACGGACGAGCGTCGGTATCTTGCGGGGTGGGACGGGAAGCGAATACGAACTTTCGCTCAAGACGGGCGCCGCAATGCTCGCTGCGCTCCCCGAGACTCACTACGACACCCGCGATATTTATATTGATAAAAGAGGGTACTGGCATTTGCGTGGAGTTCCTGCGGACCCTGCCCGCGCTTTATCGCAAGTGGATGTGGTTTTGAATGCGCTTCACGGTGGT
>CAMTYD010000007.1:0-9868 GCA_947085915.1 uncultured Parcubacteria group bacterium | reverse complement strand
TTCAGACGTGTGCTCTTCCGATCTCGACCGCACAGACCTACAGCCCTACGTCCTCAAATACCAGCCCAAATCCGGGGCATCTCACCGTCTCCAATAATCAAACGACATCAGGCACTTTTGCCATCGACGTGTTCGGTCAGAAAACTATCCAGACATGGATGATGGTTCTTCCCGGTACTTGGACCGATACGTTTGCCGATTCGACCAAAATAGCAAGCTCTGCGACGACGACGGTTGCGAGCGGCGTCGCGCGTCTCACCGGCTCGTCGGGGACGTATCCGGCGACGGGTACTTTCCAATCCATCAACGTCGCACCTTCGTCTCTCAACAGATGGACATCGTTTACCGCTTCGACCTCGACGCCGGCTCAGACCTCTGTGCTATTCCGATTTTATGATGGCACGGGGACGGCACTCATTCCTGATTCTGCGATTCCCGGGAATAGTGCGGGCATTGCGACGTCGAGCGTGAGCCTCTTGGGCGTCTCAACCTCCACGTATCCTTCTATGCGCGTCGGGACTACGCTCACATCAGGCAATTCTTCCGTGACACCGTCTGTCGACTCGTACACCATCGCGTACGACTACGGCCCGACTCCGTTGCCCAATATCGCGTTCACACTTGGAGGAGCGAAATCCATCGGCACGGGGCCCTCAGGTACGGTCTATAAATACAGTCAGTCCTTAAATTCAGGTGCGTCATCTGCGGTGCTCGTGCCCAATCTCGAATGGGATACCTACACCATCACCTTGAATGGCACGACGACGGGATACGACATTGCATCATCGTGTCCAAGCCCTCAGCCTGAGACGCTTCTCGCGGGAGCGTCCACCATCACTCAATTATTTCTCGGGACACACACCGTGAACTCGCTTCTCGTGGATGTCCGCTCCGGAACGACGAGCGCGCTCTTGCCGAATCTCTCGGTGAATCTTTGGAGAACCGGCGTATACAACGGCACATCAACGACTGATTCATGCGGCCAGACATTCTTCAGCGGACTCAATTCATCGTCGAGCTACTCGATTCGGGTCTCCGCTCCGGGCTACACTTCTTACACGGCGACAAACATAAGTGTCGGTGGGACGGCCAGACTCTCCGTGACAATTAATTAATATGATGCGCACAACACACGAGAGGGGATTGAGCTTGATTGAGACGGTGGTCTGGATATCGGTCTTCACATCGGCGATGCTCGCACTTACGACATCGGTCATCTACTTCTACCGCACGAGTAACTACACTATCCAGCAAGCAGGGGCGACAGCTTCGGCGCAGCGGGGTATGGATCTCATGATACGTACTGCGCGCGAGGCATCATACGCGAGCAATGGCGCGTACCCCGTCGTCTCCTTGACGGGTAACGATTTCAGATTTTATGCTGATATTGACGATGACGTCGGCATCGAACAGCTTCACTATTACCTCTCGGGCACTTCCCTCATGAGAGGAGTCATCGAACCGTCGGGAGATCCGGCTGTATACACGGGTACTGAGACCGTGTCGATTGTCTCTCAAGATGTGCGGAACATCGCACAAAGCACGTTGTTGTTTCGGTACTATGACAAGAATGGGACGCTCATGACCGACTACGCGAGGATAGGTGATGTGCGCTATGTATCGGCGACGTTGCTTGTCGATGTGGACCCCAACAAAACCCCTACGCCGCTCTCGCTCAGCTCTTCCGCTGCACTGCGGAATTTGATAGGAAAATAGTATGTCGTATCTCGTATCTCGTATCTCGTATAAAAAACCCAGAAATTGCAGGGGTCGCGATGCATTGAATACTAAATACCGCATACGAAATACCAAATATTGTTCTCGTGGGGTAACCACGATGCTCGTCGTCGCATTTATGGGAATCTTTCTCATCATCATGGGTACGATTACGAGCTACGCATTTGAACAGGCGAAGTACGGACGCGCTCTCTACGGGCGCGAACAGGCGATTGCGATAGCGGAAGCGGGACTTGAATACTATCGCTGGTTTCTCGCGCACAATCCGAACAACCTCACCAACGGAACAGGACTGCCGGGCCCCTACACGTATACAGTCAACGATCCGGAGGGCGGCACGCTCGGCTCCGCATCTATTTCTGTGACAGGCAACTCGCAATGCGGCGTGATTCAATCAATTGATGTCGTCTCGGAGGGGACTTCGGATACCAACGTCGCTTTCAAGCGTACGCTCGAAGGTCGTTATATGCGCCGCTCGGTTGCTTCGTATTCATACTTATTGAATAGCCATGTGTGGGCAGGCTCTGACCGCGCAATTACGGGACCGTATTTTTCCAATGGTGGTATTCGTATGGATGGTACAAATAATTCGGATGTCTTAAGTGCGGTCACAACGTGGGTATGCAACAGCAGCTACAATTGCATCCCGACACAAAATAATGCACCGGGCGTGGTAGGAAACGGAAGCGGCTCGGCGTTGTGGCAATCTTCTGCCGCATCCATAGATTTTGCCGGTATTGCCACGAGTCTCGCCAATCTCAAGACGTATGCGACGAACAACGGAGGTCTCGTCTTTGCGGCGGCCTCAGGTTCTACAGATAGTCGCGGGTATCATTTTATCTTTAAGTCGAACGGTACGGTCGACGTGTATCGTGTATCGGCGACGTATGCTGTCCCGAGCTACAATTCGCAAACAGGATGGACGCTCACCGAGTACAGCATCATACGGACGGAAACACTTTTGGGTAATTACACGATTCCGTCAGCTTGCAGATTGATATTTGTGGACGACCGTGTGTGGGTGGAGGGTGTAGTCAGAGACAAGGTGACCCTCGTCGCGGCGACGCCGTCTGACACCGGAACGACGATAGATGTGTATGTTCCAAATAATATTACGTACGCGGCAAATGACGGTACGTCGGGGCTCACGGTGATTTCAGAAAGAAATATCCTTATCCCTCTCAATTCACCGGACGTGATGGAGATACACGGCATCTTCTCCGCGCATAGCGGCCGGTACGGACGCAATCTCTATGTCAACGATAATGCGAACTACGGTCAGTATTCGGTAGGGTACGCCACCTCGACGTGGAATTCGTATGTCATCCAATCGCAGCTCACAACGCAGGGTACGGTCGTCTCTAGTGCGCGCACAGGGACAAGCTGGACTTCGGGAGGAGTGACCACCTCGGGGTACCAATTGCGTATTGATGCCTATGACCAGCTCCAAGCGACGAATCCGCCACCCTTTACGCCATCAGCATCTATTGATTACAGCTACGTGTTGTGGAGAGAACAATAAGTCTCGGGGACACAGCCCCCACGCAACTCGCCGTTCTCAGCGAATATTTTGAGCATCACCACTACTGTATTCCGTTCACGTTTCTTTATATGCTGCGCGAGGTTGCGACGGGGCTGTGTCCCTCACTTTGGGTGCAGAAAAAAGCTTGTGATACAATCCGTCCATGAAATCTATCCTCGTTGCTAATTGGAAGATGAATCCCGTAACGATACGCGACGCAAAGAAGCTTTTTGATGCAACACGGAAGGCTGCCGAATCCTCAAAAAATGTAACGCTTGTGGTGGCGCCGCCCGCAATCTTTCTGCGCGAGCTCCGCGCGCGCTATAAGGGCAAACGCATTGCTTTTGCACTTCAGAATGCAAACGCAGACGGAAGTGGCGCTCATACGGGAGACAATTCACTCCTTCAGGGCAAGGATGCAGGCGCTCTCTACACAATAGTCGGACATTCGGAGCAGCGTGCGAAGGGTGAATCAAATGAAACTGCGGGGAAAGTTGTGGCAGCTGCCCTCGCCAGTGGTTTGACGCCGATTCTCTGTGTCGGAGAACGCGAGCGGTCGTCGAGTGGTGAGCATTTTACTGTCGTAAAGGAGCAGCTTCGTGCTGCGTTTGCCGAGGTGGAGCCAAATAAAGTGACGAAGGTGTTGGTCGCGTATGAGCCTGTCTGGGCTATCGGCGGCGAGAAGGCCATGAGCCCGCGTGACATGCATGAGATGACAATATTTATCCGCAAAACCATCGTTGGCCTGAAAGGAGAAGCAGGTATGACTATCAAAATACTGTACGGCGGCGCTACCACAGAATCGAACGCACTCCCGATGCTTCAGGAAAGTGGCGTTCAGGGTTTCATAGTCGGGCATGTGAGTATCGAGGCTCAACGTTTTGAGGCGCTTATTAAATCAATCGGATAGTGTCATGAATCCCGCCCTTTCAAATCCTTTCAATACATTTCTTTTTATCAACCTAGAAAGAGCGGGATGAAATGTATTGACGAAGTTCCGGCAGCCGAATTACGCGGGAAGAAGGTCTTATTGCGCGCGGGTCTCGACCTTCCCGTAAATGACGCGGGAGAGGTGACGGACATTTTTCGCTTGAAGCAATCCTGTGCCACTATCGAGTTTCTTTTGAAGAATGGGGCTTGTGTCATCGTCATCGCGAAGATCGGTCGCGACCCCAAAGACAGTATGGCGCCGGTAGCAAAAGCAATGAAAGCATATTTCCCGGTCTTCTTTGTCCCAGCTCTTTCCGGGGCGGCCGTGAAAGATGCCGTCTCGGCCATGAAGGATGGAGATATCGTACTTCTCGAAAATCTCCAACAAGACCCACGTGAGAAAGAGGGAAATGATGAATTTGCAAAGGAGCTTGCATCGCTTGCGGATATCTACGTCAACGACGCATTCCCAAGCATCCATCGCACGAGCACCACGATGGTAAACGTGACGAAGTTTCTTCCTTCGTACGCCGGTCTCCTCGTACGCGAAGAGGTGCGACAGATTGATGCCGCGCGTGCACCACGTTCACCCTCGTTCGCCATTCTTGGTGGAGCAAAATTTGAGACTAAGGCGCCACTCATCAAGCTCTTATTGGAAAAATACGACCACGTATTCATCACCGGCGCACTTGCGAATGATGTGTTCAAGGCTCGCGGACTTCCGGTAGGCAGCTCGCTCATATCAAAAGAATTGCCCGACGCATTTATCTTGCAGCATCCCAATTTCCTCGCGCCAATTGACGTGACTGTCGAACGGCCGGATGGTCAATCGCATGTAAAAAAGCCGGAGGCTGTCGAGGCGGACGATAAAATCGTAGACATCGGACCTGATACCGTGGCGATGCTGAGCACCCACATCGCCAATGCAAAATTTATTCTCTGGGCAGGCCCGACGGGCATGTATGAGCATGGCTACATTCACTACACACAAGGAATCGCAGAGCTCATCGCCCAAAGCGGCGCACAAAAAGTAATCGGTGGCGGGGACACCATCGCTGCGATAGAAAAAACAGGTGTAGCACAGGAGAATCTCGGCTTTCTTTCGACCGGCGGCGGCGCCATGCTCGAATATCTTCTCAAGGGCACTTTGCCGGGTATAGAGGTGCTCAAGTGAGGCATCCACAAGTACGGGTTCTGGGAAAAGTGCGTACCATAAACGATGCTATTGTATGCGGATGGAAAGCGGCTTTTCCGCGAGAACGATACTCCTGCTCGGCGCAGTCATTGTTGCTTCAGCGGTAGGCTCAATGATTGCATCCTTTCTCTCTCAGAACTCGGGATTAGCTACAGGTTCGTCAGCAGGCAACTCTGCTTCGTGCAACGTACTCAATGTCCAAGTGTTCGGGAACATCGTAAATACACGAGCGGACATCAATGTTGCCGACATGCTCGTCCTCAATGATAGCGCGGGTACCGTGCTCACGCCGAATTACGCCGTTGCCGCAGATGTCGAGTACGCACTCAGGATTGCTGCGGAAAATCCAAATATCAAGGCGCTTTTGATTGACGTTGATTCGTATGGAGGCGGCTCTCAGGCGGGACAAGAAATTGCAAATGCAATGCGGGCGTTAGGGAAACCTTCAGTAGCAGTCATACACGGCACGGGTGTTTCATCGGGCTACCTTGTCGCTGCGGCCGCAGACCGGATTCTTGCGCTTACGGATTCGACCATAGGCTCTATCGGCGCGACGTATTCTTTTTTGACTCAGTACGAGAAAAATAAAAAAGAGGGCATCGGGTACGAACAGCTCTCATCGGGACCGTTCAAAGACACATTTAGTCCGGACAAGCCACTCACCCAAGCCGAGCGCGACATAATCACCCGTGATCTGAAGATATTACGGGAGAATTTTGTGCAACGTGTTGCCGAGTATCGACGTTTGCCGAGAGAGAAGATTGACGCCCTCGCCGATGGTTCCACTCTGTTGGGACAACAAGCGCTCGAGAACGGTCTTATTGATGAAATTGGCGGTACAGAAGAGGCGTTCGCATATCTCGAGCAGGTGCTCGGTGAACCTGTGAGCCTGTGCTGGCAGTAGGGTTAGTTGGTAAGGGGCAACGCTTTTTATCGTCTATACTACAGGTAGGCCATTATCAGCATCTAACTTAATGAAGGCTGCGTTCTAAGTCGCGTTTTAAAGGACAGTACGCGACACGAGCCACGTGGGTGATTCTGTTGAATCATCTGCTGAATCGGTCACGCGGCATAATTTCGCAAAATTACATGAAGAAAAATATTATTGCGGGGATGGTAGCTATTATTTTCATAGTCACAGCGGCTGCAGCGGCACCCGCTTCTGCGCTTACCATTGATGAACTTCAAACACAGATAAAAGAACTGCTCGCAAAAGTGGCGACATTGCAGCTCCAGCTCCACACTGCAGTCGGTGGACAAATATCCCCAGTAGACCCGACGACTGTTGTGGGATCAGTGATGCCGAAGGCGCATCGCATCTGTTCTATTCTCGCGCGTAATCTTTCGCACGGGGCGCAGGGTGATGACGTGCGGGGACTGCAAGAGTTTCTGAGTTCAGAGGGATATCTTTCAACCAACGCTACGGGCTACTTTGGGTCACTTACGGCGCAGGCTGTCGCGAAGTGGCAGGAATCGCAGGGGGTTTCATCAGTAGGAATTTTGGGACCGATGTCGCGCGAGCGCATTAAGGGATGGTGTGGCGGCGGTCATGGCAATACTGAACGCTTCAACGCAACCCCAACCCGCGGTGATTCTCCGCTCTCCGTCACTTTCAGCACGTGGCTCTCTGGATTTCACTCCAACACGGTCTACCACACGATAGATTTCGGTGATGGTACCAGCGAACGGGCTGCCGGTTGTTCGGCACCTGCTGACGCATGCGTCTCGCCGGGAGAGAACAAGCACACGTATACCCAGAACGGCACCTACACCGCAACACTCAACAAGATTACCGACCCGTGTCCCGATGATGGCAACCCGGATACGATTCGCTGTATGGCGGCAATACAGTCCGAAGTTGTCGCAAAGGCGCAGATTCACGTCGGTCCGCAAGTATGTACCAAAGAGTATTCACCGATTTGTGGTTCGAAACCTATCGTCTGTATCACGACACCCTGCAACCCTATTCAACAGACGTACGGCAACCGCTGCATGATGCAAGCTGATGGTGCGACATTCCTGTACCAAGGTGCATGCCGAAACACATCTACGAATCCTGCCGATGACTTGCGTTGCAAGGTTTGGTACGACGGCTGCAATAGCTGTTCGCGTGGTGAGCCCGAAGCACCAGCGGCGTGTACGGAACGTTCCTGCACACCCGAATCAACTCAAAAATCGTACTGCACGGCGTACTTCGACAACGGCGGTAATCGCCCACCCACAATTTCTTCTTTCTCCGGACCAACCTCTCTCGCGGTCAACGCTTCCGGAACGTGGATAATTCAGGCATCAGATCCGGAGAATCAATCGCTGAAGTACAGCATTGTATGGGGCGATGAATTTCACGGGCTGCCTGCGTTCATCAATACCGCGATGCGTGATGTCTTCGTACAGGAAAGTACCTTCACACATTCCTATGCGCGGGCGGGCACATACACCGTCATCGTCGTCGTGACTGATTCGTCGGGCGCTGTCGCAAAGACGACCAGCACTGTGCGCGTCGGAACATCTGAGCCTGTCGCATGTACGATGGATGCCCGTCAATGCTCCGATGGTTCTTGGGTAGGTCGTACGGGACCGAACTGTCAGTTCGTTTGTCCGAACTCGACTACGAATTAAGTACGCTGCGAATCTTGTCTCCCATTGCGGCAAATTCTCCCTCTGCGTAGGGAGTGCCCGGCCATGACTTATGCGGGTCTCCTTCGAATCGCGGCATCACGTGTACGTGCGCATGAAAGACCATTTGGCCTGCGCCCGCGCGATTGTTCATGCCGATATTGATGCCGTCGGTCTTGAGCGCCTTCTCAAGCGCATGAGCGACAATGCGTGCGGTCTTCATTACTGCAGCCCAGTTTTCCTCGTCTATCTCGAACACGTCCGCGGAATGCTTCTTGGGAATAACGAGTACGTGACCAGGATTTATCGGGTTGATATCAAGGAAGGCGAGCGTATCCGCGTCTTCGTAGACAACCTGCGCGGGGAGCTCTTTCGCGATTATTTTGCAGAAAAGGCAGTCGGGAGAATTCATGTATGCAGTATATAGTATTTCGTATCTTGTATACAAAATACCAAATACCAAATACCAAATACGATATACAATAGCCCGATGCACGACCTCGTATCAAAACTTCTCACAAAACGGGGTATCACCGATGATTCTGCAATTGATGCGTTTCTTAATCCCGATTACGTAACACATACGCATTCACCATTTCTCATCAATGACATGCAAGTCGCGGTGAACCGGCTTCTTCTAGCAATAGAGCAAGGGGAGCGTATCGCCGTATATGCCGATTTTGATTGTGATGGCATTCCGGGCGCGGCGCTGCTTTCAGACTTTTTTACAAAAATTGAATACTCGAATTTTGAAGTGTACTTACCGCATCGCGACAGGGAAGGATATGGATTCCATACGGAAGCGATAGCCGCACTTGCTGCGCGTGATGTGAAGCTCATCATCACCGTGGACGTGGGCACGACCGCAATCGACGCGGTACGCTTTGCAAAAGAAAAAGGAGTCGATGTGATTGTGACAGACCATCACGAAATTCCGGGGAGCCTGCCGGACGCTGTCGCCGTACTCAATCCAAAAATAGCACCGTACCCCTTTCCGCATCTCTGCGGAGCCGCTGTAGCATTCAAGCTTGTC
Source organism: uncultured Parcubacteria group bacterium (assembly GCA_947085915.1). GTDB lineage: Bacteria > Patescibacteriota > Minisyncoccia > Phycocordibacterales > UBA2100 > UBA10103. The sequence continues at coordinate 835 of CAMTYD010000007.1, read as the reverse complement.
CAAGCGACTCTACTGGAAGGTAAGAAAGAGAAGATTGAGCGATTTCTGAAAATCCAAGACGGTTGGGAAAAGTGGCTTCTCGACATGGTCGCCATCGCGACCATTGCCGATATGGTGCAGCTTGTGGGAGAGAATCGCACGCTCACACATTGGGGCTTGCAAGTACTGCGCAAATCGCCGCGTCCTGGTATTCGTGCACTCTGCAGCAAATTGCGTTTGCGCCAGAATGAACTTGCCGAGAGCGATGTCGGATTTTCCATCGCGCCCCGTATCAATGCGGCTTCGCGTATGGACGAGCCTGATTTGGCACTCAGACTTCTTGTCACGCGCGATAGAGCGGAAGCTGAAAGCGTCGCCGCTCAACTTGAAAAGCTAAATGCGAAACGGAAGGGTGTCGTCGCAAGCTTGGTGAAACAGGCGCGTGCGCATGTGAAAGAGAGGTTTACCGAGAAAGACCGCGTCGTCGTCTTGGGTAACCCTGAATGGAAGCCGGCACTTCTGGGTCTTGCTGCGAATTCCATCATGGGAGACCGCGGTGGCATCGTGTGTATGTGGGGCCGAGACGCAAACGGCACCCTCAAAGGCTCATGCCGTTCGGATGGCGACGTCTCTCTTCTCGATTTATTTCAGAACGCGGGAAATGTCTTTGAAGAATACGGAGGACACGCGGCATCCGGTGGCTTCAGCGTTTCACATGAGAACGTACATCGGCTACCCGAAGCGCTTGCTCTCGCCATAAAGACGTTGCCTCCTCGTTCCGATGCCGTCACGCTCCAACACGATGTGTCCGTCACTCTCTCCGACATCTCATCCTTACTTTTTAAGGAGGTTTCGA
>CAMTYD010000006.1:0-7472 GCA_947085915.1 uncultured Parcubacteria group bacterium | reverse complement strand
GTCGCTGAAGCGCGCGGAAAGCGCTCGGGCTCCGCTGACCACGTCATAGCTGAGCTCCAGGCCAAAGTGGGCGAGCGCGACGGGAAGCTCACTGAGGCGCGCCGCGAAAGCGAGCAGCTGACGCGTGAGCTCGGCCGCGCCGAAGGTGCCCTAGAAGCAAATACGGTGACGGTGGAGCAAATAGTGCCCGTGCCGCACGTGCGCCAATTTACCCGGGAGCTTTCGGAGAATATCGCTGAGGCGGAACGGGAGAACGATGTCTCTGTAATCAAAAATCGTCTCGGACAAATCCGCGAACGCATTAAAGCGTTCGTAGACGGCCTCTCGGGCGCAGCACCCGAGACCAACGAAGAAGTGCGCCAGCAGGTAGAAGCACTCGCCAAATCATTGGAGCGCGTGCGCACGCAGGAAGCAGCTCTTGCAGGAGAATTGGAAACACTCCGGAAGAAAATAGCAGAAGCGCGCGAAGCGGGATTTACCGCAGAACGCGACTTGATGGAGTTGGAATCAAGTGTGCGCGAAGCGCAAGGCAAGCTCGGCGGTGTGCAAAATGCCCGTGCGAATATCGCGTCACTTCGTCAGCGGTTTGAAGAAGAGGTACGTGAGGGTATTGCGCTCATCGGCGCTGCCGTACACGGATGGGAAAAGTCGGAGATACCGGAGGGTGCGCTTCTCGAGGAGGACCGGCATGCCCAGGAAAAGCGACGACGGGAAATAGAGCGTTTGAAGATAAAAATCGAAGAGTCGGGGATAGGAGGCGGGGATGCGGTGGTACGGGAATTCAATCAGACTAAGGAACGCGAAGAATTCCTCGCGAAAGAACTCGTCGACCTCGAATCTTCCGCACAAAAACTCAAGGACATTATCGCAGAACTGGAGAAGACGATTGACGCGCGGTTTACTGAAGGTATCAAGCATATCAACGTCGCGCTTCAGAATTTCTTCTCCAAGCTCTTTGGTGGTGGGCATGCCAAGCTCGAAGTCGAAGAGCCGCGCCGTAAAGGAGCGCGGGCAAAACTCGATACGGAAGATGAGGACGAAGAGGAATTTGTCTCTGAAGAAGAGGAATTATACGCGGGGCTTGCTATAGATGTATCTCTCCCGCGCAAGAAGATTCGGGGGCTCGATGTGCTCTCAGGAGGTGAACGCGCGCTTACCTCTATTGCGCTTATCTTCTCAATGTCACAGGTGAATCCCCCGCCGTTTCTTATTCTTGACGAGACCGACGCCGCGCTCGATGAGGCCAATTCACGCCGCTATGCAGACATGATACGGGAGCTGGGGGCGAAATCGCAGCTCATCGTTATCACCCACAACAGAGCGACGATGGCGGCCGCAGGGGAATTATATGGCGTCACAATGGGGCAGGACGGGGTTTCTAAACTACTCTCGGTCAAATTGGAGGAGGCGGAGAAAGTAGCAAAATAATATGAAAACTACTGCAGCATTTCTTGCGAGTGTCATTGCGGCTTTTGGGGGAGGTGCCGCGACGAGCACACCTGCGGCACCGAATCCTTGCGTGACGATCACAAAAACGCTTTCGATAGGGAGCACAGGAAGCGAGGTCATCAAGCTTCAACAATTTCTCGGAGTGAAAAATTCCGGGTATTTCGGAACGCTCACACAACAGAAGCTCATTGCATGGCAGAAAGAACATTCCGTGATTGCATCCGCAAAAACTCCCGGCGCGGGTACGACAGGACCGAAGACCCGTGCCGCAATGAGGTGCATGAGTTCCCTTCCTGCCAGTCCCGCTACTACTTCCGCAACTAAACCCGCGTATCTGCCGCCCACGGCAACCGCTCCTCAAATTACGCCATTCCTTCCGCCGGCGTCTGTCATCGCTCCTACGCCCCCATCTCCTCAATCCAGCGGAGGGAGCCCGACTGGCTGCCCGGCATTTACTGACCCACAGCCAACTACGTCGTGCGCAGTGGGCTCGTGGGAGAAAGTCATTGATGAATCAGGATGCTACATATACTGGGAATGCATTGATCCCAACCCGCAGGGATAAATTGCGCTCAAATTGCAAGAAGCAGAGAAGGTTGCTTAATAAGAACAACGGCGTACATTTTCATAGTACCAACGATGAGGAGTTCTTTACATGGCACTTCATACGCCCAAGGCTCAGCGGATTATCGCCGCTGTTGTAGCGTTTTTCGCACTGCTGATGGTGTTCGGCTGGATTCCTTCAGGGTTATCTAACGAGAAACCGAACAAAGTCAGCTTGGTCGCCCTGCTCGCTCTCGGTTGCCTCGCTGGTCATATGTGGTGCAACGGGCGCCGCATTCGCCAAGTAAATTTCATGGATGAGGTGATGCGCAGGAGCATGGAAACCCGCGATGAGCTGGAACGTTTGCGTGACCAGCCAGGGTGAGGGAACGGAAGCCGGCGCCCACTGCGGGGCGCCGGCTGATTGATTTTTAATGAGACTCTGGTACACCCCGTGAGATAAGCCTTTCCGAGTATTCGGACAGAACGACTAGTCGCGCATACCTCGGTATCACTATAGAAACTGGACTATTTGTATCTCATGGGGTAAAGTGCTCCGACATATGTTGAAGATACGAATGCAACGCACCGGGCGCATCAATACGCCTTCTTACCGCATAGTTGTTTTGGAACACGCATCCAGCCCAAAGGCCGGCAAGTACGTGGAGAAAGTCGGTACCTACGACCCCAAGAGCAAGCAGCGCGCACTCGATACGGAGCGCATCAAATACTGGATTTCAGTCGGCGCTCAGCCAAGCCCGACGGTGCACAACATGCTCGTATCGCTCGGCGTTATTGATGCCAAAAAAATCAACGTTCTCCCTAAGTACAAGGAGCCGGTGAAGGAGGAGGTTGCTGCTGAGACTGCGCCTGCAGCCGAGGCGCCGGCAGAAGCCACCGCTGAAGCCGCTCCTGTTGAGGAGGTAGCCGTAGTAGAAGACACGAAAGAAGAGACTCCCGCCGCTTAGTTGTGCCTGCCTGCGCAGGCAGGGTATACTGAAACGACCTCATTAGAAGATAGCAAGACAGATATGGAACAAGATCAGCAATTTTTGGAGTACGTCGTAAAGGCGCTCGCAGACCATCCGGAAGACGTGAAGATAACCCGTGTCGTTGATGAGATGGGTGTACTTCTCACACTGTCGGTTCACCAAGACGACATGGGCAAGGTCATCGGCCGCTCGGGTGCGACAGCCAAGGCAATCCGCACAGTATTGCGTGTCGTCGGTATGAAAAACGACGCTCGCGTCAATCTCAAAATAGAAGAACCGGAAGGCTCTCAGCGCGGACAGGGAATGGCACCAGACCGTAGCAGTGAGCGTCCATCGAGTGCTCCGTCTTCGAACGAACCATACGTGCGTGATACGACTGTAGACGACGTCATCAAGGATCTCAAGGGCGAATAACTATGGGCAGCCCGGAGGGTATCCCCGAAACGCCTAAAATGGTTTCTATAGCGCACGATGATTACGAAGCGCTTGTTGATGGCATCCAAGTCCAAGTGGTCTGTGACCATATACCACCGACTTTGGACACAGGGCACATTGGATACGTAAAGGATAAAGAAACTGGCGGACGTCTGCCGGTCGAAATACTGGAGATCGTCAGACTCGAGAGTGACCCAAAAGTCGGCACCATCAAGGTGAAGCTGGCTGAATAAATCACACATGATTCACTTTCACATCGTCACATTGTTTCCGGAATCTATTGAGCCGTATCTCAAGGCTTCTATCATTGGTCGCGCGATTGCCGCGAAGAAAATAAAGATTTCATATTACGACCCGAAACATTTTACCCGCGACAAATACGGACGCGTGGATAGACGGCCATATGGCGGGGGCCCTGGCATGGTCTTGGAGCCTGATGGGGTATTGCGCGCAGCACAAAAGGCGATAGGGAATAAGCCTGCCCGGCCAGGGAAGGGAGTGGAGAAAATATTCTTTGCCACCGACGGTGCAGTATTTGATGAGTCGTTGGCAAAGAAACTCTCGAAGAAGAAAGAGATTCTATTTATTTGCGGTCACTACGAAGGAGTAGATGCGCGTGTACAAAAAATACTCAAGGCAAAGAAGGTCTCCGTCGGGCCGTATGTACTTACGGGCGGCGAGCTTCCAGCGGCGACGCTCATTGATGCCATCTCGCGCTTCGTACCGGGCGTTCTCGGCAAAGCCGAGTCTCTTGAAGCGAGTCGTGTCTCAAGTCCGGACGTGTACACGCGTCCAGAAATCTTGGTCTGGAAGGGGAAGAAACACAGGGTACCGAAGATATTACTTTCAGGTCATCACGCCAAGATAGAAGAATGGAAGAAGCAAAAGCGTGGTATATAATTTTTTTATGGCTATTGATGGTCCTCCTGAAAAAAACAACCACACAGAAAGGTACATATCCATCGCTCGCAAAGCAGTAGCGGAGATAAGAGATGTTTTGGTGCGCACGGATCGGTTTAATACTGCTGACGAGGTAGTGGAAGAGGCAAACCGCATCCTTGATGAAAGGTATTTTAAGGCAGTTAATATCTATATCCGAAATGTAGAACGCGTGGAAAAGACACCAACAGAAGAAGCTGGAAGAATTAGGGTCCGTGAAATTCTTGAAAAAATGGAGGCCGCTTTCCTGGAAGACGGATACATTGCCGAGACGACGGCAAAGAGACTTGCCGCTGCCATAGCTCAGTTATCGGAAGGGGGGATGCGATAGCTTGACGCTCACAGAGGCTTCATGTATACTCTGCCGACATTTGCTACGAGCCGATTGAGTCCTGGCTGCGCTTCTAGTAAAAGGTTTTAGTTCGGGGAAAGCCTTTTGTCTGTCGAGGATAGTGAGTGAAATGAAAACTTGTTTTCATTTCCGAGCGACGCAGACAGTATGAGACGAAAGTCTCATGTTACTAAATAACGTTTTTATCCTACGGCCGACAACGCCGCATGGACACTTTATTGTTATGGCGAAAACTAAGTCAGTGCGGCCGCAGAAGTACTTCGGGAAGTTCAGTGAACCTCTCGTAAAATTCCCCAGCCTCGTCGAGGCACAAATCAAGTCCTTCCAAGACTTCGTAGACGGAGGAGCAGAGCGCGTGTTCAAGGAGTTTTCTCCTATCTCCGACCACTCGGGCAAGAAGTTTGAATTGAAGCTCGTGAAATTCTCTTTCGGCGAATTGCGCTGGGATGAACAATACGCGAAGCGCGCCATGAAGACCTACGAGTCCCCGCTCTCGATGGTCGTCCGCCTCAAGAACAAAACGACAGGTGAAGAAAAAGAGCAGGAGATTTTTCTCGCTGATTTCCCGTGGATGACCCCACACGGTACTTTTGTCATCAACGGCGTCGAGCGCATCGTCGTGCCCCAGCTCGCGCGCTCGTACGGCGTTTTCTTTGAATCTATCCCTTACAAGGGAAAGAATTATTTTGCTGCCAAAATTATTCCTGCTCGCGGTGTCTGGATTGAAATAGAGTCCGACGCGGACGGTGGTACCTACGTAAAGATTGACCGCAAGCGAAAATTCCCTGTGACATCGCTTTTGCGTGTCTTGGGACTCGGTACCGACAAAGAAATCTTGTCCAAATTTGAAGGATCAGCGCTTGCCCGCGATGCGATGGCGACGACACTTGGCCACGACCACGCACACACCCCAGAAGAGGCATTCGTCGAAATTTACCGCCGTTTGCGCGATGGTGATATCGCTACGCCTGAATCCGCCCGCGACCACGTATCGTCCATACTCTCCCCGGAGCGCTACGACTTCTCACGCGTCGGCCGCTTCCATTTCAACCGCCGTTTCGGCCTCGGTATCGCAGAGAAAGACCTCGCCAATGCGACTCTTACACTCTCCGATGTCATCCGCATCATCACTCACATTGCTGAATTGAACGCCAATCCGCTCTCACAGGCCGACGACATCGACCACTTGGGCTTCCGCCGCGTACGTTTTGCCGGCGAGCTTCTCGAAGGCCGTATGCGTGTCGGACTTTCGCGCATGAAGCGCAACATCCAGGATCGTATGGCGATGGTAGACGCAGAGACCACGAATCCTGTGTCATTTGTAAACCCACGTCCCTTCCAAGCTGCAATACGCGAATTCTTCACGACTGACCAGCTCTCGCAGCTCATGCAGCAATACAATACGCTCGACGAAATCGAGCACCTCCGCACACTCTCGACACTCGGTCGTGGCGGTCTTACATCGGAGCGCGCTGGTCTCGAAGTGCGCGACGTGCACTCCTCGCACTACGGCCGCGTTTGTCCGATTCACACACCGGAAGGTAAGAACATCGGACTCGTGCTCCACATGTCACTCTACGCGCGCCCGAATGAATTCGGCATCATCGAAACCCCGTACGCAAAAGTGGAGAAAGGAGTCGTCACAAAAGAAATCGTGTACCTCAACGCACTCGAAGAAGAACAGTATGCAATCGCACACGCAGGTATTCCGCGAGATGAATCCGGCCACATTTCTCCAAAGATGGTAGAAGTCCGCCGTGAAGGCAATCCGACTCTGGTGAAGCGCGAGCAAGTAGATTTCATGGAAGTCGCAACCAACCAGCCGTTCTCCGTCGCCACCTCACTCATTCCATTCGTTGAAAACGACGACGCCAACCGTGCGCTGATGGGTTCGAACATGCAAAAGCAGGCGGTACCGCTCGTGGTACCGGAAGCACCTGTCGTCGCGACGGGTGTCGAGGCCGCAGCAGCACGCGACTCAGGCCGCCTCATCATTGCCGAGGAAGCCGGAGAAGTGACCTACGCAGATGCCCAGATGATTAAGGTCAAGAATAACGACGGCAAGACCAAAGAACACCCACTCGTCAATTTCTCCCGTACCAACGGATTCACCACCTTCCACCAGCGTCCACTCATCTCAGTCGGGGACTCGGTGAAGAAGGGAACTGTCCTCGCTGACACATCCACATCCGTGGGCGGTCAGCTCGCCATCGGCCAAAACGTCCGCGTGGCATTCTTGCCATGGTTCGGTGCCAACTTCGAAGACGCTATCGTCATTTCTGAGAAGCTCGCCAAGGAAGCCCGCTTCACCTCTATTCACATGGAGGAATTCATCTGTGTCGTCCGCGATACCAAGCTCGGTGCAGAAGTAACCACTCACGACATTCCAAACGTTTCTGAATTCAAACTCCGCAACCTCGATGAAGACGGTGTCATCCGCATCGGTGCAGAAGTGCGCTCAGGCGACATCTTGGTGGGTAAAGTCACTCCGAAAGGCGAGACACAGCTCACCCCGGAAGAGCGCCTCTTGCACGCAATCTTCGGTGAGAAAGCGAAGGACGTGAAAGACACCTCGCTCCGCATGGAAGGCGGCAAGCGCGGTCGTGTCATCGGCGTCAAAATATTCTCACGCGAGACGGGCGACCAGCTCGAATCAGGCGTCATTAAGCGCGTGCACATCGAAGTCGCACAGCTCCGCACCATCTCGGTCGGCGACAAGCTCGCAGGTCGTCACGGTAACAAAGGCGTTATCTCCCGCATCT
>CAMTYD010000005.1:0-24941 GCA_947085915.1 uncultured Parcubacteria group bacterium | reverse complement strand
AGAGCAGGCGACGTCAATCGACGCGATTCTAACTGAGGCTCAAACATTTGTGAGCGAATACTGTAAGAAGTTGGACTAGTGCAAGGCGGAATTATACCCGCAACAGAGAGAGTAGTTTGTCCTTGTGCAAATGGGGACCGATTATAGCAAGGTTGAGTTTTTCAGTCTTGAAGATGTCTTTGGCGACCCGCTGAATGTCTTTTGCCGTTACTTTCTCCAATCCCTTCGTTATCTCCTCAAGCGGACGGACTTTACCGATGCTGATGAGCGAGGAAGCCGCATTTTGCGCTATCGCATTACTTGATTCCATAGACAGCGTCAGCGTACCTTTCATGTACGACTTTGCCTTTTTGAGCTCCGTAGCCGACACAGGCGTGTTTTTGATTTTTTTGAACTCAGCGAGAATCGTCTGCACCGCTTTCTCCAACTTCCCGTGCTCCACACCCGCCTGGGCGACGAAGTAACCGGTATCAGGGTATTTCTCTACGGCAGCCTGTACCGAGTAGGCGAGTCCGCGCTTCTCGCGTACTTCCATAAAGAGCCGGCTGCTCATACCTCCACCGAGGATAGTGGCGAGCACGGCGAGGACGTATTCATCTTTGTGCAGGTATGGATACGCGGGGACACCAATCATGAGCTGCGTCTGGTCGGTCTTCTTTTCTTTTATCGAAATTTGCGGCGCGTCCTGCTGCTCAACAAATGGGATGAGCTGCGGTGGGTTACCTTCAGTGAGGCTTCCGAATTCTTTCTTTATCTTCGTAAGCACCTTGGATGTCGAGAATGCACCTGCGATGCAAACCACCGTGTTTTGTGGATTGTAGTTGCGGGCAAGGTATTCGGTGAAATCTTTGCGGGAGAACGAACGGATGTTTTCTTTCGGACCGAGAATCGTGCGACCAAGCGGGTGGACTTGCCCCTGGCCGGGCAGGCGAAAGATGAGCGCGTCGAAGACGTTATCAATAGTGTGCATCGGCATATCCTCGTACATATCTATCTCTTGGATAACAGCACCGCGCTCTTTCGTAATTTCCTTCTGGGGGAGTGTGGAATTGAGGAAGATGTCGCTCACGACATCGAGCGCTTTATCAATATCGCGACCCGCGACCTTGGCGTAGTAAGCGGTGCGGTCTTTGGCAGTAAAGGCATTGTAGATACTGCCGAGTGCATCCAGCTCTTCGCTGATGGCGCGTGCATCCTTGCGCTTCTTCGTGCCTTTGAAAAACATATGCTCGAGGAAGTGCGCGAGACCATTCTCCCGCTCATTCTCATAGCGCGAGCCCGTGCCCGTCATTACTACGACCGTAGCAGTCTCGGTCTGAGGCATCGGAGCCAAGACGATTCGCAATCCGTTCTTAAGTGTGTGGATGTCGTACTTCATAGTGATGTGCATAGTAATCTCTCCTGTGCTTTACGCAAGAATACTGATATAAATACGACCTGTCCTTTCAACTCAAATGGAGCATCTGTCATGGCAGAAGTACATGTGCATGATTGGAAATACTTGTTCGGCCAAGGCCGGTGGTATCAATGCCAAGATCCGGACTGTAAGGCCGTCGGTGATATGTTTTCGCCGGGGAATCTCGGCACAATCGTTGAGGTCGAGTGCGACCACTTGGATTGCAAAAAACCTGCGACCAGTTACTCCGCCGAATGGGGGGTCAAGTGTGCCGACCACAAACATCTTCGGCAAAAGGGGTCGTCATGACCCCTTTTCTTTTTTGAGAAACGCGCTAATCTCCTATAAATGACGATCAACGAAATCCGGACGAAATACTTTGAATTTTTTAAAGCACGCGGGCACACGATAATTCCATCCGCACCCATCGTCCCGCAGAACGACCCAACGACTTTGTTCACCGGAAGCGGCATGCAGCCGCTCGTACCATATCTCCTCGGCGAGCCGCATCCTCAGGGCAACCGTTTGGTAAACAGCCAGAAGAGCTTCCGTGCAGAAGACATCGAAGAGGTCGGCGACAACCGCCACACGACATTTTTCGAAATGCTCGGCAATTGGTCGCTCGGAGATTATTTCAAAAAAGAGCAGCTTCCATTTTTCTTTGAATTCCTCACGACTGAAATCGGATTAGACCCGAAGAATTTGTACGTGACGGCATTCATCGGCCTGACCGGCCAGGGAGACGAGAAAAATAATGTGCCGCAAGACACAGAATCGGCTGCTGTATGGACTGAACTTTTTGCTGGCAAAGGAATCGATGCAAAAGTAGTCTCTATCGGCTCAGAAGCCGACGGTTATCGTCTCGGCATGCAGGGAGGTCGCGTTTTCTACTACGAAGCGAAGAAGAATTGGTGGAGCCGCGCGGGAGTACCTGAAAATATGCCGCCGGGTGAGCCGGGAGGCCCGGATTCCGAGATGTTTTACGACTTCGGTACACCGCACGATGCAAAATTCGGAGCGGAATGCCATCCGAATTGTGACTGCGGTCGCTTCCTCGAAATAGGGAACTCCGTTTTCATGCAGTACCTCAAACAAGCCGACGGCTCTTTTGCCCTACTTCCGAAACAAAACGTAGATTTCGGGGGTGGGCTCGAGCGCATCGCCGCAGCTGCACAGGGTAATCCGGATGTATTCGCAATCGATGTATTCGCAGACACCATCGGACTCCTTATTCATTTCTCCGGCAAGGAATACAACGACAGTCGCTACAAGCGAAGCTTTCGTATCGTCGCCGACCATATGCGCGCAGCGACCTTCATGCTCGAAGCGGGCGTGCGCCCGAGCAATACCGAGCGCGGGTATGTCCTCCGCCGCCTTATCCGCCGCGCAGCGCAGCACGCGCAGAAGCTGGGTGTAGAACACGGGCAAGGCAAAAACAGCATGCTCGTCAAATGCGCCACGATATTTATAGAGAAATACAAGCAGGCATATCCAGAATTGCAGAGCGAAGATGTATACCAACAGATTACGGATGAAATCTGGAAGGAAGAAAAGCAATTTGCTCATACGCTCGAAGCGGGGATGAAAGAATTTGAGAAGATTGCTGCGACAGGACACATCGAGGCGCAGGAGGCGTACACACTCTTCACCACGCACGGCTTTCCTTTTGAGATGACTCTTGAGCTCGCCACAGAGCGCGGACTCGATGTCGATACAACAGGGTTCAAAAAAGAAATGGACAAGCATCGCGCACTCTCGCGCGCGGGAAGCGAACAAAAGTTCAAAGGCGGTCTTGCCGATACTTCTGAAAAGACCACACGCCTCCACACCGCGCATCATTTGTTGCTCAAAGCGCTGCAACTCGTCCTTGGGCCCACCGTGAAGCAGCGGGGAAGTAACATCACACAGGAGCGTCTCCGTATTGATTTTTCGTACGGCACAAAGATGACTGACGAGCAGAAAAAAGAAGTAGAGCGCATTGTGAATGAAAAGATACAGGAGGGGATTCCAATGACCCGCTCGACACTTCCGAAGGAAGAAGCAGAGAAGCTCGGTGCGGAACATGAATTCGGCGCCAAGTATCCGGATATGGTTTCCGTATACTCGCTCGGTCCAAAGGGAGCATCGGTAGAGAATCCACAATTCGATAAAGCCTTCTCAATAGAATTCTGCGGAGGGCCGCACGTCACCAATACCTCTGAATTAGGAGGCACATTCAAAATCAAAAAAGAAGAAGCGGTAGCAGCCGGTATCCGTCGTATCAAGGCAGTTCTGGAATAATTTCGGTATCTTAAGAATTACTCACAAGAAAGTTTACAACAAGACCGAAGTGTTTATTCCGCAAGGTATACTTAGTAAATGTTTGGCATGCATCTCGGGCGAACGCGCGAGAAAATAATCGCCGTCGCAGATATTGGAAGCGGAAGTGCCGCTCTCGCTCTAGTCGCGGTACCGGCAAAAGGTCCCGTACGCATCCTTGCTGCAGAGCGGCGGTTTTTACCTGTCGAAGAACGCACACCGCAAGCTATCGTCTCGGCACTCGGTACACATCTCGTGGAAGCGGGTCGCGTTGCTCTCGATACACACCAAAAGAATGGAGGCTCGTCACCTGAATCGATATATGCAGTTGTCCGTGCTCCGTGGACACGATCAAAGACTGCGGAAGCCCACGAATCTTTCCCCGAAGCCATCAAGATTACGGACAAAATGATAGGGAAGCTTGCCCAGCAGGCTCTTGCAAACGACACAGAGCTGGATAAAGCAAATATCCTTGAAGCGGCCGTTATCAGAGTTGAGGTCAACGGCTATGCGACCACCCAGCCAGAAGGAGCGACCGGACACCAGCTCTCAGTTGCCGCCCTCATTAGTGATTGTGACGGAGCTTTCCGCACAAGTCTTTCCGGTGCGCTCCAACAGCTCTTCGGAGGTCAGAAAGTCATTATCCGTTCCGGAGTCCATTCAATACTCTCCACACTCCGTAACTATGCAGACCCGCCGGGCAAAAATTTTCTCGTTGTAGACATGGCGAGTGAAGGAACCAATTTCATTGTTATTCGCGATGGTATTACCACCGACCACGCTACCGTTCCCGAAGGCAAGAATGCTATTTTGAAAAGAATTAACGGAAGCGGAATGGCTGAAGAGACGCTCACACTCCTGCGGCTCATCGCACGCGGCGAATGCCACGACCCTGCATGCGAAGCGGTGAACGTCGCGATGGCCAAAGCAGAACCGGAATTGGTACGGGTCTTTGGGGAAGTGATAGCAAAATTGGTCACGCAACAGCGTTTACCAAACCAACTTATTCTCGCGACTCACGAGGACCTTGTCCCGTGGCTCTCTTCATTTTTATCCCGTATCGATTTTGCACAATTTACCGCAACCACACAGCCGTTTGTGGTCTCTGCTCTCAAGCCCGCCGACTTCGTCCATCTCGCACATCCCCAGGATGGTGTCCGTACGGACACGGGCGTCTTGTTGGCAGCGGCACTTGTCAACATCGAAGAAGGGCGGGTCTGATGGAGTGATGTAGAATGAAGAGGAATTAGTAGATGGTATGTCGTGTGTACTACGAAATACCGGACACAAAATACTAAAAATATAAATCATATGGCTAAAGATTATTTTCAAGATATTACTCCACCAACTCCCGACGCAAATCCTCCCCGCCAACTGAAGCCTCTCCCACCGGAGCCAGGCGAGCACGCAGAGGAAAGCTCGCTTGCCTCAGATGCCCGCGAGATACCGATACGGACAGCGGACACATTCGGAGCAGAAGATCCCGCTTCGCGCGGCATTCGCAGCATCTCGGCACCTGCTCGCCCTCGCCCTATCCGCCCGGGGGTAACGCCCCAGCGCATGGACATGGACATCCGGGAGTCTCCGCCTATTTCAGGAGGTATGCCTCCGCGTCCGCCACGTCGCTCCTCAAGGCTTTGGCTGTGGGCAGCGGCATCAGTAGTAGTGTTGGTACTCGCCGGGACACTTCTCTTCTTCTTTGGCTCCACGACCATCACACTGACTCCCAAATCACGTACGGCGCTTCTCACATCTACTCCCCTCACCGCACTCGAGGGAGCGAGCGCGCCGGCCGGCACGCTTTCGTACACGCGTCAGACATTTGATCTCGAAGATTCCGAGGTGGTAGAGGCACAGGGGACTACCCGCGTCGAGACAAAAGCCTCGGGAAGCATCACTGTTTCAAATACGTATTCCGCTTCACCCGTAAAACTCGTCAAGAACACCCGTTTCGAGTCACCCGAAGGCCTCATATTCCGGGTTCTTTCCGATGTGGTGGTGCCTGGAAAGAAAGGCGCGACAGCAGGCACAGTCAATGTCGCCGTTGTCGCCGACCAACCCGGAGAAAAATACAACCTCGCACCAACCGCAAAATTCACGGTGCCGGGTCTCAAGTCCACACCTGATATGTTTGCGGGTGTCACGGCTAAATCCACTGCAGCTATGTCCGGCGGATTCATGGGGGATAAGCCGGGGACCGCACCCGGAGCATTGGAGGCCGCTGTCGCCTTAGTGCGCGGAAGACTCGAAGCAAAAGCGCTTGAAGCAGTCGCCGCTCAAGCAAAAGATGATACGTTCGCATTCCCGGAGCTTGCCGTCACGACATACGAGTCACTCCCTGCCACCGACGAAGCGGGGACCTCAGTGAGAATTCACGAAAAGGCTCACGTCGAGATCCCTGTGTTTCAGAAAGAAGCTTTCGCACAAGCAATCGCAAAGGCGGCGTTCGCAGATTCCGAAAGCGCCCCGGTCTCCATGGAGCCGATGGAGGATTTTACCGTGCATGCGCTTGCTTCAGGCGATCAGGCAGAGGCAGGAGCCCTTTCACTCGTAGCATCAGGTCAAGCACTCATCATCTGGAAAATTGATACTGCAGCCCTCACAGAGGCGCTCCAAGGCAAAGATAGCTCGGCATTTCAGGGTATTGTGAACGCCTTCCCGAGTGTGCTTGAGGCAAAAGCCCGCATAGCGCCGTTCTGGAAAAACAACTTCCCGGCAAAAGCTGCCGACATCAAGGTAGACGTAGTGAAGCCCACGCCCGCCAAGTAACACCTTGGATTTGACCCCACACACGGACGCCAATGTTGTAACCTGAAAAAAATGAACTTCCGGAATCCAACTAAAAGACCGTGTGAGGGGTTGACTATCCTCTAGAGAGCTGCTATTCTCACCAACGCAGATATGGCTGAACAAGAGGTTGTTAATGGGGTCGTCGATGAGGCGCTTCCCAACACCCTTTTTCAGGTGAAGATTGAAGGTGGAGAGCGCGTCCTCGCGTATCTCGCCGGAAAAATGCGTCTGCACAGAATCAAGGTGCTCGTTGGCGACAAAGTAGAAGTGCGACTCGATCCTTACGGAGGACGGGCGCGCATCGTCAGACGCACATAGGTAGAGAGGAAGTAGAGTCGCGCACTCCGAAGCTCGGAGACGGGACTCTGGTTAGGTGTTGAAAAAATATATCCATGAAAGTAAAGTCCTCAGTCAAAAAAATCTGCACGCACTGCCGCTCCGTAAAGCGCCGTGGGCGATTGTGGGTTATCTGTAAGAATCCAAGACATAAACAAAGACAAGGTTAAAATATTTTATACTTATGCGTATTGCTGGCATCACCATACCCGACGAGAAGAGACTTGAGATAGGTCTCACCGCTATTTATGGTGTCGGCCGCCCACGCGCACTCGCCACACTCGAAGCACTCAAGATCGATGCGGGCAAAAAGCCAAAAGATGTATCCGACAAAGAAGAAGCTGCGCTCCGTGAGGCGATCGAGAAATTCGTCGTTGAAGGAGAGCTCCGCCGCGATATCAGCGCCAATATCCGCCGCCTCAAGGACATCAAATCCTACCGCGGCAGCCGTCATGCGAAGCATCTTCCGGGCCGTGGCCAGCGCTCAAAAACCAATTCACGGACCGTCCGTGGCAACGTCAGAAAGACGATGACCTCCGGTCGCCGTAAATTGGAGAAAACATAATATTGATATATGGGAAAGAAACGCATAATAAGAAAAAGTGGAGGCAGTGTGGATCAGGGACTCAAATCCCGCTCGCTCGCCCGTATCGCAAAGAAGAACATCCTCGCGGGTACGCTACACATTCACGCTACCTACAACAACACCAAAGTCCTTCTCACCGACAAAAACGGCAACGCAGTGGCATGGTCATCCTCAGGAGCCCTTGGCTTTTCTGGTGCCAAGAAGGGCACGCCATTTGCAGCGGCAAAAGTCGGAGAGCTCGTGGGTGACAAGGCGGTCATCATCGGCGTCAAAGAAGTCGACGTGGTTATCCGGGGAGTGGGCGCAGGGCGGGAGTCTGCCCTTCGAGGATTTGCAGGCAAAGGAGTAGACGTCACTCGCATTGCTGATGACACTCCGGTACCTCATAATGGCCCCCGACCGCCGAAGCCCCGCCGCGTATAGTTCGACAAGCTCACCACACGTAATCTATGTTGTTAATCAAATCAAAATTTAAAATCGCGAAAAGACTTGGCGCCGCCATCTTTGAAAAGACGCAATCGCAGAAATTTGCGCTTTCAGAGGCACGCTCTTCGGCCAACAAAAAGAATTCCCGCGGAGGTCGCGGAGGAAGCGATTACGGCCGTCAGCTTTTGGAAAAACAACGCGTCCGCTTCACCTATGGTATCTCAGAAAGTCAGCTCTCTAATTACGCAGAAGCTGCCTACACTCAAGCTGATCCTTCCGGGAGCCTTCACAAGGCGCTCGAGATGCGTGCCGACTCGGCAGCCTACCGTGCCGGGCTCCTGCCTACACGCCGCGCCGCACGCCAAGCCGTATCTCACGGCCACATCACCATCAATGGTAAGCGTACGACCGTCCCGTCCTACCGCATAAAGAAAGGAGACGTACTCGGTATACGTGAGGGAAGCCGCACGAGCCCACTTTTTGCAGGTCTTCTTGAAAATAAAGCAGAAAATACCCGTACCGTTCCCGCATGGCTTTCCGTCGACCTCAGCCTTCTCAAGGCGGAAGTGGTGGGGGAGCCGACCTACAATACTGTGGAAACAGGGCTCGATTATCCAACCCTGTTTGAGTTCTACAGCAGATAATGGTATACTGTTGCCCACTTTTACGTCTAACGGCATTTTTTATTTATTAGAAGCTATTACTTAGAAAACAACAGCTATTTATATGTCTGACTATCACATCGCACTGCCAAGCAAGCCACGCGTCGTCTCGGAATCAGAGCGAAGCGGTACGTATGAAGTAGACGGACTCTACCCGGGATACGGCTACACACTCGGCAACTCATTGCGCCGCATCATCCTCTCCTCCCTTCCGGGAGCAGCTGTGACACATGTAAAGCTTCCTGGTGTCGCGCACGAATTCTCTACTATTGAAGGCGTCAAGGAAGACGTGGTCACTATCTTGCTCAACATCCGCAAAATCCGCCTCAAGCTCCTCACTGACGAACCTCAGACCATCACTCTTTCGGTGAAGGGTCCGAAGGAAGTCACCGCAGCTGACCTTAAGCTTCCCGGACAAGTTGAAATCTTGAATCCTGAGCAGCACATCGCGGATGTAAGCGGCAAAGTGAATCTTGAAATCGAATTGCGCGCAGAACGCGGACTTGGTTACATCGCAAAGGAAATGCACCAGAAGGAGCGCGTCGAAATCGGCACTATCGCCCTCGATGCGATTTTCTCTCCAATCCGCCGCGTCAACTACGAAGTCGAAAACATGCGCGTCGGTGACCGCACAGATTTCAACCGCCTCCGGATTCTTATCGAGACCGACGGCACGCTCGCTCCACGCGAAGCGCTTGAACGCTCTATTGAAACAATGATTCACCAGCTCAAGGCCGTCGTCGGATTCAAAGAAGACGAAGTGCCTGAGGCTCTCATGGGCGCTCCGGAGAGCTTGATGGGCATGCGTGAAGACAAGGGAGGTACCATGGATGCTGAAGTCTTGAAGACCCGCATCACCGAATTGAGCATGCCGCAGCGTGTAGAGATGGCACTCGATAATGCGTCTATCCGCACCGTCGGCGGTTTGGTACGCAAGCGAGAAGACGACCTCCTCGCCATCGAAGGTTTGGGTCAAAAAGGCTTACAGGATATCAAACGTGCACTTTCCAACATGGGGCTCACACTCCGCAACGACAAGTAATACTCTATGAGGCACCACAAGAAAAACAGAACATTGGGACGCAAAAAGGGTCAACGCGTGGCGCTATTGCGTAGCCTTGCCCGTTCTCTTGTGTTGCAGGAGGGCATCACGACAACCGTCGCCAAGGCAAAAGAGCTTCGCCCGTTCGTCGAGCGCATGGTCTCCATGAGCAAGAAGAACACCCTCGCATCACGCCGCATCATTGATACGCGTATGGGAGGCTCAAGTGAAGTCGTCAAAAAACTTCACGAGGTATACGCTCCACGATATGCCAAGCGCGCAGGCGGATACACCCGTATCGTATTGCTCGGTCGCATCGGAAAGCGCGTCCTTGAAGCCGCGCGTATTGAATTTGTAAAATAAATATGGAAACCAAGAACACATACGCAATTGACGCAGCGGGACGCACGCTCGGACGTGTCGCTTCAGAAGCTGCAAAAGCTTTGATGGGCAAAATGCGCGCCGACTACACACCGAATAAAAACTCAAACATCAAGGTCACCGTCTCAAACGCCGGCAAACTCTACATCCGCGACCGGAAGCGCTCACGCACCATCTACACGACGTATTCGGGATATCCGGGCGGATTGAAGAGTGAGAGTCTTGCATCACTCGCGGCACGCAAAGGAAATTCTGAGGTCATCCGTCGCGCTGTCGCACGCATGCTTCCGCGCAATACCATGCACACACCCCGCTTGAAGAATTTATCCGTTACCGAATAACTATGGCAAAAGAAGCACGATACACAGAGGCAGTAGGACGACGCAAGACCGCGACGGCACGCGTACGCATCACGGAAGCGAAGTCTTCTTCAATGCTCGTCAACGGAAAGATGGCCGACGAATATTTCCCGCTCGACGTGATGGTCCAGATGGCCTTCTCTCCGCTCAAGCTTATGGGTGCTACCTATGCCGTCTCCGCCCACGTCCGTGGTGGGGGCCTCAAGGCACAGGCAGAAGCAGTACGCCTCGGCATCTCACGCGCTATGATCGAGGTCGTCCCTGAACAGCGCAAAGACCTCAAGGTTCGCGGCTTCCTCAAACGCGACCCACGCGCAAAGGAACGAAAGAAGTTCGGCCTCAAGGCAGCCCGCAGAGCACCGCAATGGTCAAAGCGCTAAAATCAAATGTCTCACAAAAAGCCCCGAAACAGGGGCTTTTTGCTACTATTGCTATATGCACGAATTTATGGTATAATTCTCTACGGTGACGAGGAGGCGTCAAACACGATTCAACCACGTAAAGGAGTTGAGTATGTTTGTTCCTCGCAGTGTGTACATTCCGTCCTCGAATCAAGATTCAGGATGGAAAAAAACCATCATCTCCACCAGTTTGGCAATCCTCGGATTGCTTGTCTGGTGCGCGATTGGTGAATACCTTCTGCCCTAGCCCCAGCAGAAGGCCCGGCGGTTCTCGAGTCTTTCACAAGATTTGAGAGCCGCCGTTTCCTTTTTATACAGAGCCATCTTTGCTATACTGTCCCTCTCATGAAGAACCCCGATGAGGAGGTAGAAAACGAAATACAGATAGAACCCGACGAAGAACTCGGGGACGTTGGTGCAGCACAAGCGAAACTGAAGAAGCTCAAAGATGAGCTCGCCGAAGTGAAAGCGCAGCGACAGGAATATCTGGACGGCTGGCAGCGCTGCAAAGCAGATAGCGTGAATGCCCGCAAAGAAACACTAGCTAGTGCAGAGCGCCTCGGAGAAAAAGCAAAAGAAGGGCTTATCGAGGACATTATTCCCGCGCTCGACGGATTTGATATGGCCGCAAGCTCTCCCGCATGGCAGACAATAGATGCAGGCTGGCGCAGCGGTATCGAGCACATCCGAAATCAGCTTCTCGACGTCCTTTCACGCCACGGCGTAGAGAGATTCGGTGCCGTGGGCGAAAAAATTGATCACTCAATGCACGAGGCGATAGAGGAGCGCGAAGATATTGCGGGCGATTCAGGCACCGTCGCAAAGATTCTCCGTTATGGATACAAAATAGGCGGCAAAATAGTGCGACCGGCACAGGTTATTGTAAAAAAATAACTTGAAAATCCTCCTTTGAATTAATTGAATCAACTGCCGTACGTTGTGCAAGTCATACGTTGTGCAAGTCAGACTTGCACAACTGTTGAAATTGCAATAATCTTCTTACATGCGGAAAGAGAATTTCTCTGTCGGGTCATACGTTCACGTGATGAAGCGTGGCGTTCGTCGCACAAATATTGTGCGTGATGAAGCGGATAGATGGAGATTTCTCAAATTAATTCGATACCTCAATGATTCAAACGTACCTCGTAACTGGGAACGCGACATCACCCCAGATCATATTCGAGAGGGTTTCAAGCGGCCGGAGGGATGGGGTAAATCTGATCCGTATGTCTCAGTGCTTGCCTATTGCCTCATGGATAACCATTTCCACCTCCTCCTTCAGGAACGTGTCGACGGCGGTATTGGCAAATTCATGCAACGCGTATGTACCAGCATGGCCGCTTACTTCAACGCAAAATATGCAGAAAGCGGAAGCTTATTTCAAGGCGCATACAAAGCTCGGACCGTCAGGAGTGACACGCAGCTACAATATCTTGCGGCATACATAAACGTAAAAAATCCCTTTGAAAGATATCCCGCCGGCTTTGATCATGCGACTTCGGAATTTGATAAGGCATTTCGTTGGGCCGAAGAGGACCCCTTCAGCAGTCTCTCTGATTATGTGCAAAAGTCCCATTCAGCACTTCTCGACCACGCAGCCATCATTGAGCTATTCGATCACGGACAGGGTTTCAAGGAATTCTCAAAAGACGTGATTCAAGGTCGAGAGCTCATTGATGACGAAGAGGTTTTAATGATTGACTAAATTTATTTCCTATTTCCACGATTGTGCAAGTCAGACTTGCACAACGGTAAGAGGTGTATATACTAACTTCATCAAATAAATTTCATTAGAAGAGTAATCTTTATCTGCTATGTCAAAAATACTCGGAATAGACTTGGGCACAACAAACTCAGCAATTGCCATAGTGCGGGGAGGTGAACCGGAGATAATCGAGAATGCGGAAGGTGCGCGTACCACTCCCTCAGTCGTCGCCATATCTAAAACAGGCGAAAAGCTTGTCGGTCTTCTGGCAAAACGACAGGGAGTTACCAATCCGAAGAACACCATCTATCAAATCAAACGCTTCATCGGACACAATTTCGATGAGCCTACTGCGGCAAAAGACCGCACAGCTGTCCCTTTTGAGACGCAGAAATCAGCAAATGGAGGTATCGAGGTAAAAATGGCGGATAAGTGGTACCGCCCCGAAGAGCTTTCGGCGATGATTCTCCAGAAGCTGAAACAAGACGCTGAAGCACGCCTCGGAGAAACCATTACAGAAGCGGTAATCACCGTCCCTGCCTATTTCAACGACTCTCAGCGCCAGGCGACGAAAGACGCCGGTAAAATCGCAGGCTTGGACGTGAAGCGCATCATCAATGAGCCGACCGCAGCTGCTCTTGCGTATGGATTCAACAAAAAGAAGAACGAGAAAATCGTCGTCTTCGATTTCGGCGGCGGTACCTTCGATATTTCCGTGCTTGAAGTGGGTGACGATGTGATAGAAGTGCGCTCCACCGATGGCGATGCACACTTGGGCGGTAAAGATATCGACCAAAAGATCATGACCTGGATTGCCGACGAGTTCAAAAAAGAATCAGGTATTGATGTACGCAATGATCCGCTCGCTCGCCAACGTCTTGATGAGGCAGCGGAGAAGGCAAAGATTGAGCTCTCTACTGCGCTTGAGACAGAGATAAACATCCCGTTCATCACCTCGACCGACGCCGGCCCTCAGCATCTCGTACTCAAGATGACCCGCGGAAAACTCGAGGAGCTTTCTCAAGAATTCCTCGACCGTGCGATGACTATCACCAAGCGCGCGGTAGAAGCATCTCCGTTTAAGGTAGGCGACATCAACGAAGTCGTCCTCGTGGGTGGCCAGACACGCATGCCTGCCATGCAGAAAGCTGTCGAAGAATTCTTCGGCAAGAAGCCGAACCTCAGTGTGAATCCGGATGAAGTCGTCGCTATCGGTGCCGCTATTCAGGGAGGCATCCTGCAGGGCGACGTGAAGGACGTACTTTTGCTCGACGTCATCCCGCTCTCACTCGGCATCGAAACCATGGGCGGCGTTGCGACCAAACTCATCGAACGCAACACGACCATCCCGACCTCACGCTCACAGACGTTCTCGACGGCATCTGACAATCAGCCTTCGGTAGAGATACACGTAGTGCAGGGAGAAAGGCCCATGGCAGGAGACAACAAATCACTAGGCCGCTTCAATCTCGATGGTATCCCGCCGGCACCGCGCGGCACACCGCAAGTCGAAGTTTCTTTCGACATTGATGCCAACGGTATTCTCTCGGTAAAAGCGAAGGACAAATCAACCAACAAAGAGCAGTCCATCCGCATCGAGGCGGCATCAGGACTTACAGACGCGGAAGTAGAAAAGATGCGCAAAGATGCGGAAGCGAATGCAGATTCTGACGCGAAGAAACGCGAACTCGTGGAAGCGCAAAACGCTTCTGATCAAGTTGTCTACGCTGCAGAAAAAGCACTCAAAGAACACGGCGACAAGGTGAGCGAAGACATAAAGAAGGGCGTGCAAGAGAAGATAGACGCTGCGAAAGCTGCGCGCGGAGGCGCAGACCTAGCCGCTATCAAGGCAGCATCAGACGCACTCTCGACGGAGATGAGCAAAATCGGTCAATCGATGTCCCAAAATCAACAGACACCACCGCCAGCGGATGCAGCAGGAGAACAAAAACCTCCAGAAGAACCCACGAAGTAATAACAAAAAGAGCACCGCTAGGTGCTCTTTTGCTTTGGAGATGTTTTTCAAGTACGATACATCTTCCATATGAAAAACTATTATGACTTACTTGGTGTGCCCAAGACGGCGAGCGAAGACGATATCAAGAAAGCTTTCAGAAAACTCGCACACAAGTACCATCCTGACAAGAAGGGCGGTGATGAGGCGAAATTCAAAGAGGTGAGTGAGGCGTACTCGGTCCTTTCGGATAAAAAGAAGCGTGCGGAGTACGATACATACGGCAAGACCTTTGCCGGAGGCGGTCCACAAGGAGGCGCGGGAGGTTTCGGAGGATTTGATTTCTCGAATTTTCAGGGATTCCAAGGTCAGAATGGTCAGGCATTTGAATTCGACCTCGGCGATATATTCGGTGATGTCTTCGGAGGCGGACAACCACGCGCGAAGCGCGGTCGCGACATTTCAATAGATATCGAGCTTTCGTTCCGTGAATCCATATTCGGTGCCGAGCGACGCGTACTACTCTCCAAGACGAGCGCTTGTGATACCTGCGACGGCACCGGAGCAAAGAAAGGTTCCAAGATGATTACCTGCTCGAGCTGTAACGGTAAAGGAGAGATACGCGAATCGCGCAGTTCATTCTTCGGTACGTTTACTTCAGCGCGTCCTTGCCCGCGCTGCCACGGACGCGGGCAGATTCCGGAGACCGTGTGCGAGACATGCCGCGGCGAAGGTGTACGCAAACGTGAAGAAGAGATTCACATCGTAGTGCCTGCAGGTGTAGAAAATGGCGAAATGATACGCATGCCCGGCCGCGGAGAAGCGGTGCGAGGCGGCGGGGCAGGCGACCTGTACGTCAAATTGCATATAAAGACCGACGCGAAATTTGCGCGGGAAGGAAATAATCTCATTACCGTACTTCCTATCAAACTCTCCGACGCACTCTTGGGCGGGGAATACCGTGTGACGACACTCGACGGGGAAGAGACGGTCTCTGTGGCTCCCGGCATTGCGCACGGTGAGGTCATCCGGGTCAGGGGCAAAGGAGTACCCGCCGGACGCACCCGTGGCGACTTGCTTGTCCGCGTGGACATAGAATTCCCAAAGAAACTTTCAAAAAGCGCACGAGAACTCGTTGAGAAATTACGGAATGAGGGTCTATAAGAGCAGCTTATAGTTGATAGGTTGCAGGGGAAATGCACATCTAGAACTCCTGTAAACTAAAAGCTGCAAGCTGTCAGCTATACTGTACCGATGGACATCTCCTCGCTTTCTTCGATAGTCACCAATTGGCCGATGGATTGGATATTCATCTTCGCCTTTGCGGTGATTACAGCCCTCGATGCGATGCGCACAGGTCCCGCTCGCGCAACAGCGCTTGTCTTAAGCTTGCCCGCGTCTTGGCTCGTGATGCAGCAGCTTCCGGAAGCATTTTTCCTCGGCGGCCTTTTCGCGCAATTCACCGCGCCGCTTGCACAGCTCGCAATCTTTGCCGCTATTGCCGTTCTTCTGTATATCGCCACCTACCGGCTTATATTTACTTTCTCCAATGGCATCGGACCCATCCAAGCGCTCATGATGGGATGTGCCGCCAGTGCCGTACTCCTCATCATATGGCTCCAGATTCCCGGACTTGACGGACTCTGGCGTTTTGGCGATCAGGTACAAGCGGTATTCGGAGTAGCGTACCGTTTCTGGTGGCTTATGGGCTCATACGTTATCCTCGCTGCTGCCCGTAATTAATCTCATGGAACTCACCACCCTCGGTCTTGTCGCAGCCGCTCTGCAAGCTCTGGGTTACTTTGTATACGGATTCAAGGTGCTGCGTAAAGAAATATTGCCCAATCCAACCTCGTGGCTGATGTTTGCCTACGGGACATCTTTTCTCTTCGTATTGGAGTGGGACCGTGATGCCAGCGTCGCCCTTCTTGCTCTACCGGCGGTATGCGCAGTCATGAGTATCGCAATCGCACTCTACTGCCTGCATAAAGTCCGGCGGGCATGGTGGCCGGAACATGGTCTGGAGCGATTTTCTTTTTCATTCGACGTCCTCCTCACCATTGCCTACCTCTTCACTTGGACACTGCTCGCACAGGGGGCAATCGCCGTAAGCGATAAGGATTGGGCGGATACGTTTATCCTTATGTGTTGGAATATCGGCATCTTCACCGCTTTCTTTCCGCTCCTCCGGCAGGTGTATCATCATCCGGCTACTGAGCACGTAACTCCTTGGATAATCTGGACATGTGCATACGCCACACTTACGGTGGTTACGATCCTTGAGCAGCAGGGGATAAACGAGCTTACGGCGTACCCCATAATCAATACCGCCGTCCACGGATTTATTGCCGTCCGGCTGGCTTACTACCACCGAAGCCGTACACAGGGGTAATCTGGCGCTTTGGTGTGAAATCGCGTATAACGCTTTATATGAGGGGCTCTCTGCATCGGATACACGTGCTATGACCAAACTCTACGTGGATAAAAGCCGTATACACGGCAATGGTGTTTTTATTACACAGCTGGTTGCGCGTGGCCACACTATCTCCCGTATTAAAGGTGTCGTTCAGATAAAAAATAACATCACTCCGGAGGACTCGCTCGCTAATCCGGATTGGGTTGGCATTGGGAAACACACCTGGATTGATCCCGTTCCTCCGTATAAATTTATAAATCATTCATGCGACCCCAGTAGCGGTATCAAGGGAAAGATTACTCTCGTCGCACTTCGTGACATGCAGGCGGACGATGAAATCACTCTCGATTATGCGACCATTGAAGGTGATCCGCACTGGACAATGGCGTGCGCATGCGGAAGCGAGAACTGCCGCAAAGTGATCCGCTCAATCGGCTTCTTGCCAAAGGAGAGGTTTGAGGCGTATATGCCGTTCATACCGACATACTTCAAGAAGCTTTACGCAAAGTTGCACCCCGTCCCTACAAAATGAGTGGTACGATAAAGAGGATGCACAGCAGTTCAAAAACTTTTTTTTCTTGGCTCGCGCTCATCATTCTGCTCGTATTGTTCATCAATTATTACGATACGACAGTATTGAACCAATTTGCAATATTTACCTCGGAAGAGGACGTGCCGGAGTACACGGGTTTCGTGAACAGTGTCTTGGATCTCATATATTCTTATGCAAAGTGAAATGGTTCAACAGTTTATCGCAGCATGCGAATGGGACTCGGTGCGTTTTTTTGTTTTCTCATCAAACGTCTTTGACCCTTTCATTTACTACTCGCATATCACACCGCTCATTCTTTCAATCTTGGTCGGCGCTTTTGTCATCTGGAAAAACCCTCACGAATTGATCAACAGAATTCTTTTTTCGATTACTGCGCTCTTCTCCGCCTGGGTGTTCTTCGATCTTATCGTCTGGGCGACTGATAGACCGGACTTCACGATTTTCTTCTGGAGTACCGTAAATCTTATTGAGCCGCTTATATATCTCGCCTGCGTGTATTTCATTCAGGTATTTATCACCAAAAAGGACACCTCCTTCAAGAACAAACTTTTTCTCACCATACCTATTTTGCCCATACTTTTCCTAACGCCGACAGATTTTTCGCTCATCGGCTACGACTTATCTAATTGCGATAGAGATGCGATAGAAGGACCTCTTGCCCTCTACGGATACTTCGTTGAAGTATTTTACACCCTTTACATCGCGGTATTTTCTATCGAAGCCTTCACTAAGTCGCAGGACAAATCAGACCGTCATCAAATACTGCTGGCGACGACCGGCATCCTTCTATTCCTTCTCACCTTTGTGTGGGGAAATATCGTGGGGAGCTTCTCCGACGATTGGAGATTGCCCCAGTGGGGACTCTTTGGAATGCCTGTGTTTATCGCATTTCTC
The DNA here is from genome assembly GCA_947085915.1 of uncultured Parcubacteria group bacterium. Classification (GTDB taxonomy): domain Bacteria; phylum Patescibacteriota; class Minisyncoccia; order Phycocordibacterales; family UBA2100; genus UBA10103. The sequence continues at coordinate 6,742 of CAMTYD010000005.1, read as the reverse complement.
TCATACCTGGTCGTGCGGTACGAGCTCATGAGCATCAAGGTCTTGGGTGCGCAAGTGCTCGTATTTGCTCTCGTCGCCCTTATAGCCTCGGAGCTTTTGTTTGTCAGAAGTACCGGCAACAGAATCCTGGTCACCATTACGCTCACGCTCGCGGTGTTCTTCGGCTTCTTCCTCGTACGAAGCGTCCAAAAGGAAGTCCGGCAGCGCCAGCTCATCCAGAAGCAAGAAGAAGAACTCGAGGTGATGAACGCGCAGCAGGTCAATCTCCTCCACTTCATCAGTCATGAGATTAAGGGATACTTGACCAAGAGCGAGGCCGCGTTTGCTGCTATTTCAGAAGGTGATTATGGGGTGATATCAGAGCAGCTCAAATCTATGTCGACCACGGCGCTTGCAGATGTACGCAAGGGTGTCGCGACGGTCATGGACATCCTTGATGCCTCAAATCTCAAGAAGGGGACGGTCACCTTCAAGAAAACTGCATTTGATTTCCGAGCGGCTGTACAAAAAATCGTCGAAGAGCAGAGGGTACCTGCGCGCGAGAAAAATCTTACGATTGAGACGCAGATTGCTGAGGGAAAGTACCAGATGACGGGAGACGAGGAAAAAATACGCGAGCACGTCATACGCAATCTTATCGACAATGCCATCCGGTACACCCCGAAGGGAAGCATCCGCGTCGAGCTTTCATGCGACGGCCCCTCGACAGAGCTCGGGGTAAACAAAATACACTTCTCGGTCAAAGACAGCGGTGTCGGCATCACGCCGGAGGACATGAGCCACCTCTTCACCGAGGGAGGGCACGGCAAAGATTCAATCAAGATTAACGTGCATTCCACGGGCTACGGTCTCTTTATCGCGAAACAAATCGTTGAGGCATTCGGCGGTACCATCAAGGCGGAATCAGAAGGAGCAGGTAAAGGTTCGCGGTTTATCGTAGAACTCCCCGCTCTATAGAGGAGGCTTGTTTTTCTGGTATTATAGGCCGATGCAAAGGCTTTTTACGGGTTTACAGCCATCCGGCTCGCTCCATATCGGCAACTACCTCGGCACTCTCAAGCAGACCGTTGAATTGCTCAAAGACGCGGATGGGCTAGTTATGGTTGCGGATTACCATGCTCTTACGACGCTCAAGGATACAGAAGGATTGCGGACGAATATCATCGACGTCGCACGCGATTTCCTCGCGGTAGGAGTGGACGCAAAAAAGACCGTCATCTTCCAACAATCAGCAGTCCCGCACCACACTGAGCTCGCCTGGATATTCGATTGTCTCGTGACGGTGCCCTTTCTTATGCAGGCGCACGCCTACAAAGATAAAGTAGCAAAAGGCCTCGAAGCCAATGCGGGGCTCTTCACCTACCCGATGCTCATGGCGGCAGACATCCTGCTCTACGAGACAGATATCGTGCCAGTGGGTGCCGACCAGCGCCAGCACGTCGAATACGCGCGCGAAGCGGCCACAAAATTTAATATTGCGTTTGGCGAGACATTCAAGGCTCCGCAAGAAAAAATACTAGAGTCCGTCGCAGTCGTGCCCGGCACAGACGGCAAGAAAATGAGCAAGAGCTACGGCAATACCATCCCGCTCTTCGGCACTAAAGAGGAAATCCAGAAGGCGGTCATGGGCATCGTCACCGACTCGAGCGGAGAGAGGCCGGAGAATGTCTACAACATTCATCGTTTGTTCAAGAGCGAGGATGAGCTTTCGTCACTCTATTCGGAGAACAAGGGAAAATACAAGGCGCTCAAAGATGCGCTCGCAGAAGACATTGAGGCCGTAATAGGCCCGATGCGCGAGAGGCGTGCAAGTCTTACAGATGAGGATATCAAAACTATTTTAAAAGACGGGGCAGATAGAGCACGGGAGCAAGCTGAAAAGAAAATGGCAGACGTGCGGAAGAAGGTCGGAGTAACGCTATAACTATGGAACGCACATTTATAAAAGACCTTCAGGAGCACAAAGGGGAATCGGTCCTTATAAAAGGCTGGGTATCCGTGCGTCGTGACCAAGGCAAGATGGTCTTTTTTGACTTTAGAGATATGACAGGCATGGTGCAGGGTCTCGTGATTCCCGGAGGTGCCGCAATGGAGACAGCCAAAAATACATCACGCGAATCCGTCGTTGCCGTCACCGCCACCGTACAGGAGCGACCGGGCAAGAACGCGCAGGCGGACAAAATGAACGGCGGTATCGAATTGCTCATAGAGAACATTGAGGTCTTAAGTCCTGCCGCAGTCTTGCCGTTTGAGGTCAACGAAGACACCGCAGGCATCGGGGAGGAGACCCGGCTCGCGCACAGATACCTCGATTTACGCAGCGAGCGCATGCAGCGCAATATCAGACTTCGCAGTGATTTGATACGACGCTGCCGTGAATACCTTTTCGGAAAGCTCTTTACGGAGATAGAGACGCCGCTTCTCACCGAATCTACTCCCGAGGGTTCGCGTGATTTCGTTGTCCCATCTCGCCTTAATCCGGGTAAATTTTATGCCCTTCCGCAATCACCCCAGCAATACAAACAGCTTTTGATGGTCGGAGGATTCGAACGATACTTCCAGATTGCGCGCGCAGTGCGCGATGAAGACCTCCGCGCCGATAGGGGATTCGAACACACTCAGGTAGATATCGAGATGTCTTTTGTCACACAAGAGGATGTGATGCAGACGGTGGAAGAAATGATTACGACATCTGTCGAGGCCATGGGCTTCACCATAAAAGAAAAACCATTCCCACGCTTCACCTACGCAGAAGCGATGGAGAAATTCGGCGCAGATAAATTCGATTTGCGTACTCCGGAAGACAAGGAGAAGGGTATCATGGCATACGCATGGGTGCATAAATTCCCGTTCTTTGAGAAAACACCGCAAGGCGATTGGACCTTTACGCACAATCCATTCTCTATGCCTGTGCCCGAGCATGTCGAGCAGCTTCTCGCGAAAAAGGACGTCGGAGAAATTCTTACGACCCAATACGACCTCGTCTGCAACGGATACGAAGCGGGAGGCGGCAGCATCCGTGCGCACAAGCCTGAGATTCTGAAAGCCGCGTACGAAATCATGGGGTACAACGAAGAAGAGATCCAGGAGCGCATCGGGCATATGCTGACCGCATTTGGATTCGGTGTACCACCGCACGGCGGTATCGCTTTGGGTGTGGAGCGACTTGTGATGAATCTCACGGGCGAATCACAGCTGCGTGAAGTACAGGCATTCCCGATGACACGCGGTGGCCAGACTGCGGTCATGAAAGCACCGAAGACCTTGACCCCCGAACAGCTCGCTGAACTTGGTATCCAAATACCGCCGGAAAAGAAACACGAGCCCCGTTAGAGATTCGTTATATTTCTTTCCTAATGAAAATTGCGCATGATGACATCAGATTTAAATAATACTCAGCCTCAGTCCGTCTCTAGTGGGGTGGATGAACGCTTTGCACTAAGCACAGAGGCATTTGAGGGGCCATTGGAAACGCTTCTCAATATGATTGAGGCGCGGAAGATGTCTATCTCGGACATCTCTCTGGCCGACGTCACCGATGCGTATCTCGCGTATGTCGAGAAATTGCCCGAGCTTCCCCTCGGAGAGACCGCACAGTTCATCCTTGTCGCTTCCACACTTCTTCTCATAAAATCCCGCGCGCTCCTCCCGACACTTGAGCTTTCGACAGACGAACGCGAAAGCGTTGAAGAGCTTGAACGACGTCTCGCGCGCTACGCTCTCATACGAAAAACTGCGAAGCTCCTGCGGGGGACGTGGGGCAAGAGCCCGCTTCTTCTTGCGCACCGCGCGCCACTCCGTCCCACGGTCTTCAGCCCTGCTGATGCCGCTATCTCAACCATAGCCTCGGCTGCCGCGCGCCTTGTCAGCATTCTGCCGAAACCTGAAGCGCTCGCTCAAGCGGCAGTTGCTCCCGTACTCGCACTCGAGGATGTGATACAGAGCATGCGTGCGCGCCTTGTCACAGCAATCCGCGCGAGTTTCCGCGAGCTTACGAAATCCCGCGATAAGAGTGAGACAATCGTATATTTTCTCGCCATGCTCGAGCTCGTGCGCTCGGGAAGTGCGAGCGTTTCCCAAGAGCGGCTTTTTGAAGACATCACTATTGAGCTCGAGAACGCCGTCGCTCCGCGGTATGGAACATAAGTACATATGAATAATGAACTTTCATCACGCGCAGAAGCATTTCTCTTTAGCGAGGGCGGCTCACTTACATTGCGCAAATTGGCGGCGCTACTGGAGGTAAAAGAGCCCCAACTTCAGGAGGCACTTACGGCACTGGCGGCACACCTGGAAGGTACCGGGCTTTCACTTATCAAGACAGACACCGAGGTCTCGCTCGCTGTCGCTAAAGAGACGTCGCCTGCTATTCAAAAAGCGTACGAACGGGAGCTGGGCCGCGATATAGGGGATGCTGGTCTAGAGGTCTTGGCTATCATTCTCTACCGGGGACCTTCCACCCGCGCACAGATAGATTATATTCGCGGGGTCAACACCAGCTCCACCGTCCGCAATCTCCTCGCGCGGGGGCTCCTGGAGCGCACGGGTAATCCTGAAGATGGCCGTGAATACTTATACCGGCCGACCGTAGAGCTTCTCTCACATATCGGTGTCGGCAATGTAGCAGAGCTTCCTAATCACGCCGAGATCGTTGCAGAGCTCAAAGCATTTGAAGCAAAACCGGCAGATACACTTTCTGATACGCAGCTATGATAGATGAACCTCACATAGTGACCACCCCGGAGCCGGAGCCTGCTCCTCCTCTCATACTGCTGCCTGAACACACCGAAACACCTCATCGTTCATTGCAGACCTTTTCAGGAGGCGCGGCTCTCGTCTTGATGTTTTTTGCGAGCGCCTCTTTCACTGTTGCGTATTTTTCGTCGGAAGGTGCCTCGGCTGCCGCCGCAACTCAAACGGCAGCCGCAGCTGCGATAGAAGACCCGTTTGCATCGCTATCCCTTCAGGCGGAGGGCGCATATGTGCTCGACCTCACAACCAATCGTGTTTTATATTCGAAAAATCCTGATTCCCAGATGCCGCTGGCCTCGCTTGTAAAAGTGCCGCTTGTGCTCGCGGTGTCCGAGGCACTCAAGTCCGATTCACTCATCACCATACCTCCTCACACGACACCCGATGGCGCGGGCGTCCGTCTCCCTTCAGGGCTTCGCTTCAGCGTACAAGACCTCATAGATTTCACGCTCGTCGCTTCTTCCAATGAGGGCGCGGTCATCCTCGCAGAGGCGGCCGAGCCGAATCTCCGGGTGAAGTATCCGCTCTCGACGCCTGAGGCTGCCACCTTATGGCGCATGAATGACATCGCCAAGAACCTCGGCCTCACCAACATGGTCTTCCTCAATACGCACGGCCTCGACTTGAGCGACACCCAGGCGAGCGCGTATGGTTCCGCCCACGATGTGGCACTCCTCTTCGGCTACGCGGCAAAGACCATTCCCACGCTTTTCGGGCAGACCTCTCAAGGCACCGTCAAAATTCGCGCGACGACAGGGGAGACGGTGACCGGAGTAAATACCGACGAGGTACTCCCCGCGATACCGGGCATCGTCATGGGTAAGACGGGCTTCACGGAGCTCGCAGGAGGAAACCTCGCCATTGTCTTTGAAGTAGGCCCCGCGCACCCCGTCGTAGCAGTCGTCTTGCATTCAACGCGTGATGGTCGTTTTCAGGATATGAAAAAGCTCGTAGCGGCCACCCTCGAAGCCATCGCGGCAGGTCAGTAATCTGCATCAAAAACAATGTAAAATAGCTCCATGGCTCAGACGTCGCGAATAGATTCGTAGATAGATAATATTAAACCATGATAATCTCATTTTTGAGGGGTCAGGCACGTCAATAATGCAAATAATGTGACATAATATTTAAATGGCCCGAACGCCAAGAATAGATTTGGGTGATTATGTCTACCACGTCATCAATCGTTCCAACGGGCGCGCAAAAATATTTCATACAGATACTGACTATGAGGATTTCGAATATTTACTGAACGAAATCAAAGAAGACTTTGAAATGCGAATCCTCGCATACGTCATCATGCCAAATCATTGGCATTTACTTCTGTATCCGAAAAAGGACGGAGATCTGTCCAAAGCACTTCAGTGGCTTGGAACTTCTCACGCCAGACGACACCACACTCGCAAGGGCACGATTGGCGGCGGGCATCTTTACCAAGGTAGATACAAATCGTTTCTTGTACAAAACGACTCTCATCTCCTTACGGTACTCAAATACATTGAACGCAATCCGGTACGGGCACAACTTTCAGAAAAAGCTGCGGTGTGGCGATGGGGGAGCGCATTCCGAAGAATCAAAGGGGGTGCAAAACAGAAGGCTCTTCTGGGAAATTCTCCCGTCGACCTGCCCTCTAATTATCGAAGTTGGATTGATGAACCGGAACCCGCAGAAGAATTGAAAGACATTCGCCACTCGATAAACAAAGCGGTACCATATGGAGATGCGAGATTCGTGGATAATATTAAACCACGACAATCTCACTTTTGAGGGGTCAGACCCCATTTCTCCCAAGCACAGTTAGTTGGTGCATATACCACACTCCGCAATATTCTCAGCAATTACGTGAGTGTGTTAAAATCACAATCGGAACAGTCTAAGAGTAATAAGAAGAAAAATTGAAGTATTGCATGAAAAACACAAACATAAAAAAGATTTTGTCAGCACTCTTGAGGTTGGTACTCTTCACCCTTCCTATTCTGTGTGGTCTTCT
>CAMTYD010000004.1:0-5468 GCA_947085915.1 uncultured Parcubacteria group bacterium | reverse complement strand
CTTGTTTAAAGCCCTCTACATAAGGGATCCCGAAGACGCTCTCGGGGTCAGGACAGGAGCTGGACGATAAACACGACAACGGCAATGACAATCAGTGCATGAATAAGACCCCCTCCTATCTTGAAACTAAACCCAAGCAACCAAAGAACGAGCAAGGCTACAATGATTGTCCAGAGCATAATTATTCTTTACTTGCAGACTTCGTCAGTCTTTACTCCGTCTTCGCCTTACATCCACAAGCACATCCACCGTCTGCTTCCTTGTGCTCATGACTACATCCTCCGCACGTAGCGGCCTTAGTATCCGGCGTATCTTTTGTCTCCTTTGTATCTTCTGTATCCATACATATATGTTTACCGATTAATATCGTAATAGTGTCACAACTCAGATGTGATTTTGATGAGGGTGCGGGAAAAATTTGACTGTATTGAATGGGTGTGCCGCCGTCGAGCAACCCCCGAAAGAGTAGCGCGCCTTACCTGAAGAAGGCAAGAGCGCGCAAATACTTACAGTGAACTCTGGCTCGGCTATATCTCCCTCGGACTTTAGGGCAGAACTGGGGTGTCCTGCCGCTGGTTTTTCTCGAGGATATTGTTCCCGGGTGCCATTCTTTACCCTCTCTATAAGCCGGGCTGCCTGCCAGAACATCACTGTTTTAACCAGATTTTATTGTACACCCCAGCTGGAGCACGTATGCCCTATTCCCCAACAATGTGTTTAACCCACAAAGGCACGATTTGATAGGCTTCCGGTGAGGATTTTGTGGCTCCAGTGATGCGCTTAATTTCAGGATGAAACTGTACCGTATACGCCTTCTCGCCGTATCGTAATGCACTGAAGCCGCATGATGCGCCTGTGGCCAAAAGCGTCGCAGCCTCCGGCAGATTGGTGGCGCTGTCCTTATGTGCGTACTGAGCAATGAATGATTGTGGGAGATGTTTGAAAAGTGGGTCTTGTGCACCTTCTGGAGTGAGATGCACTTCGTGCGCGCCAAATTTATTCTGCTCTTTGTCATTGTGCACATTGCCGTCGTGCATGTTGGCAATAATTTGATGCCCAAAACAAACGCCAAGGATTGGCAAATTAATCAGGAATGCATGCGCAACGAGTGGCCGCGTGCGCTCAAGAATCTGCATTGAGGTGGCCCGTACCGGGTCGCTTTCCGGTCTCCCGCCGTGGAAATCAAAATCGGATGAGCCGCCAAACATTACCCCGTCATACCCGGCAAGAAATTCTTGCGGTGTCTCCCATCCGAAGCGTTCGTCGAGCGCTGAGAGTGATTCAAGCTGTGCGATACCTCCCAACGCGCGCGTAAAATTATCGCGCTCGCGTTCGATGCGCTCAGGCGTGATGCGCGATTGGACGAGTAATATTGTATGCATACTTTCTTATACCCTATCACCTTACCCGTATTTCGAAGCTATTTTGTGGAAAACAAAGAGCCGCCGGGATGATACGCATCACCCACAGCGGCTGCTTGATCCTTCGAGTCTGTCCTTGGAAAGACCTTGTTCTTATTGTTGTCGCGGCACCCAGCCGACGATGTGGCACGATCCGTTCGGACCATCAACACCCATCAACCTGACCGCTTTATTGATGGCGACCAAGTCTTGAGTTTCGCGAGGGGTGCAATACCGAACGAACGGACGCGGCAATTCGGGATTAGGAGCTTTTGCGCAGAAGACCCAACGCCGAGGAGTCGACGTGGCAATCAGCCTTCTCGTCGTGTCTTCGGAATCGACGGGGAAAAGCGCCTCGTCAATCTGGATTCTCGTATAGCCCGAGAAATATTCCTGCGGCTCCGGCGGACGGACTTCCGCGAGAACCTGATCACCTGGGTGGCTCATGCATCATCCTTTCGTCAGTTGAGTTCACTCGTTTTCTTGAATCTTCCATTACTTCGAGAAGCGACCTCCGTGCAGCATCCATCGCCGCCGTGAGCTCAGGTGCCGAGCCGTTCCCAACGCGCTCATTGCACCCTTGCTTCCTCGCAACCACAGCAATGACCTGCCCTCGCAGCTCCTTAGGCACTCTGAGACCGCGCGAAAGTTTCGTCTCGGCGTCAGCAAATGCGGCAAGGAGCGTTTGGCCACTTCCTGTCCTCGAACAGGTGGGATGACCTTTTTCTCCAACGCGCGCGACGAGGATTACTGCGATTTTCGATGCTCGTACAGACTGACCGTCCATGGGTTTTCTCTCCAGTTTGTGTTCTTGAATCTATCTAGTTAGACCGTTACTCAACGCTATGTACGCAAGTCAAAGTGCAGAAAGAACGAAGGCCCCACTTTCGTGAAGGCCTTGGTTGTTTCCGGAAATTTTTGTTTTCTAGAGACAAGCAAATCCTCCACGAGAAGTGGTAAGGAGGAGCCCAAGAAGAAGGACGTTATTTTGCTTGTTCGACATGTTTTTCATAATAACCGCTTATACAAAGCTGTCAACGGGGCTGTTTTTGTATCTTAAATATCTTCATAATTTCGAGGAGAGACTTGAGACGCTTGGCCACCTCTTCATTTTCCTGCGGAGTGAGTTGTAAGGCCACTTCCTTCCGCTGAACATATCCCTCTTCACTCCGATGATACAAACGCAGGAAGAATGCGTAGTGTTCCGCGAGCTCCTCCGTAGAGGCGCGTGTGAGATTGAGCATGCTGTCATCAGAAAGTTGGCCGAGTCTGGTCACAATTCCTGAGTGAAGAGTGCTTATGAAATTAGTATCCCTCTCGCGTCGAGTATGTTTTACCTCCTCAGATAGCAACGTATTCTGGACAAGGCGGAGCGGACCGACCTTGAAAGAAAGTTGGTGTGCGCTTGGATTGAAATATACGATGCCGGTTTCAGTGTCGAAATGTATGGCATCAGACCCACCAATCCTGTTCTGACCACGCTCAGTGGCATGCCGACCGTCCTTCCTTAGGTCATCAACTTTATCGACAATGGAATGCCTCGGCAAATTCACTATCTCGTGCCCCAATCTAATCTTGGCCGCTTTTGCATCTTCCGCGGAACCGAAGATAAGCCGACTATCCGCTATTCTTCCGGGTTGCACACGGTGGGGATTGTCTCTGAAAAACGCCATTTTTGAATCCGGCCCTTTAAACTCCTCGACTTTTGACACACGAGTTGAGGACATTTCCTGTAGAGCCGACGTGATGGTTAGACCCAGCGTGTCAGTATCAACTTGCGCGTCAACGAGGGCTATCACCTCAAGAGGAGACGCCATCGAACCTTTTTCGCGCCTCCCGTCACTCCCGGGCGTCACCAGTGTGACCGCCGACCCAAGCCAATCGCCTTTATCTTTCAACTTTTCGTTTAACTCAGTCTGTATAAGATCGTTAAAACGCCTTACAAGTCCGTAGTATTCAAGGGGCGGAATGTCCAAATCCACGATTCTGCCAAAAGTATTATTCAATCCACCCTCTATGGCCATACCTCGAATTATAGACCCCTTCGGACGCTTCCTAAAATCGTGGCAACTTGACGAAAATATACCCGGGTATACAGTCTTCCCTATGAGCATCCGTTCAGCAGGCATTATCTCGATTATTACCGGCTCCTCTTGAGGGGTTTTGCTTGATTGCCAAGAAATCAAACAAACCGGCCCCTCACCAAGAGGGGCCGGTTTCGTTCTGGAATGTGCGTCGGAGGTATCGGGCTCACGTTCCAGGCCGACGGTCTGGTGCGGGTTACGTAAGGACCTGCATGGTCTTTTCGTAACCCACATAACCCACTTTTACCAACAAGGAGGACACCGTCATGACCATCGCAACGCTTATCAGCGACATCAAGGACGCGCTGAAAGACCGACGCTCCAATTTCGGAGTGATTGCAATACTGACCGAAGACGCGAAGCTCGCCGGACCTGACCTGGCGATATTAGCCCAAGCGACGAAAGGATTGGGTGGCCGCCCGCATGTCGTATTGGTCGACAAGGGCGGATACCACTACTGCCGAGCAAATCCGGAAAAGTATCCCGTAAAAGGAGTGCGGCTTGTTGTTGCCGTCGGCGACCCAAAGGACTTCCCTGAGTTGAACAAGTTGGTCGCCCAACCTTTGGGAAAGACGTTGTTGCTTGAGAATTCAACAGCATTTAGCAGCGTACGCGAATGTTTCCTTACGAAAGTGAACTCCGTCAGCGGCATGTGGGGAGTCTAAAAATTTTCCAGGTCGTAAATCCCGGAATACTTCTCAGGCCCAAAGGGGTTATGCGGGGGAGGCCACCACACGTTGCGTAACTGTGGTGGCCTTTTCTCTTTTCCCCATCCGCGTTTGACAGCCTCCCCTCACGAGCTATCCTGATGGTGTTGGGCAACCGACCGGTATGATTTAAAAAAACACATAGTCCGCCCTTGATACACGAACAAACGTTCGCGTCCTGAGGGTGGATTTTGTTTTGTACTCCGGCGTGTGTGCCGACTCCCCCATTTCTCGACATACGCTCCGGAACGCAATCATGCGGTACGGATGCAGACGTGAAGAGCTGCATTGCTCTTTCTAGGCTCTTTTCGCCTGCATATCAACCGGAGGAATGGAAATGAAAATCACGCTGATTGGTTTTTCTGAAGACCAGAAGAAGCAAGCAGAGGCCGTTGCGCTCGACACCGCCAAGCCGTACGTGAACGGAGGAGGAGTCGAGTTCATCTTTCCTTCGCACCCAACGACAGCCGGACCAGTTGAGGTCCGGGTCGAAGGCGTGCAGCTGATTGCCTGCTCACGGCTTTCAGGAATGATCAAGGACGAAATCGGGCGCAGAGTTTTCATCTGACAGAATTCCCTGCCCCACCGTAGAGAGGCGGCTGCATTCTGCAGCCGCCCTTTCCTTTTTGCCGCCAAGCAACAACCCCCGCGCGCAGCAGGGGTTGAGCCAATATGTGTAACTGGCTGCTCAGTAGAAGGAGCCGGCGGCCTCGAGACGCGAACGTGGAAGTTCGTATACGCCGAACGGGTAGAGCTCTTTGTCGGCCAGTGACCTGTGGGGTCTCCAGCCGCGTTCTACCGAGAACTGGGCAACCCGCACGTGAAGCGGAACACGTCGTATCAGCCGTCTTTCGTGCTCATGCTTCTGGGTATACGCGATTTGTCGAGCGTATAGAGAATCTACGAGACCCATCTGTTGATAATCCGGCAGCACGCACAGGTGGTCGAAGTACAGCTGACCTTCGTCTATTCCGTCGGGACTGCCTTTCGGATTGATGCTGGCGAATGCGACGGGTGTCCCGCATTTACCAATGTACGCACACACCCGAAACTCCGTGTTCATCAACTCCCCGAGTGCGCCGGTTCCCCATTGGCGATAACCTGCCAAATGTGTCGCCCACAGAGCAAGCACATCCGTTTCGCACAGTTCTACGGTCCGAACTCGTATGTCGGCAGGTCGAACCGGCCTAAATTTCTCTACTCTCATGATGCACCTCCGCATCCTTTCTTTATGTTTGGCCCGTATATCTCTGTTGATACCGGCCGCCACAATCATT
>CAMTYD010000003.1:0-4256 GCA_947085915.1 uncultured Parcubacteria group bacterium | reverse complement strand
TGCCGATGATTGATGCCGCAAAAGAAGGCGACCTCTTCTGTACCGTGACAGGCAACATCAACGTCATCGCGAAAGAACATTTCAAGGTCATGAAGGATGGCGCTATCGTCTGCAACGCAGGACACTTCGACGTCGAGATAAATCTCGAAGACCTCAAGAGTGTTGCCGAAGGTGCGCCAAAAGAAGTACGCAATTTCGTTCAGGAGTATGTCGTAGGTAGCAATCGCATTTATGTACTTGCGGAAGGCAGGCTCGTAAATCTCGCAGCTGCGGAAGGACATCCGGCGAGCGTCATGGATATGAGCTTTGCGACGCAAGCTATGGGCTCGGCTTGGATGGCAACACAGAAAACACCGCTTGCTCCGGGTGTGTATGACGTGCCGGAAGAGACGGAAAAAATGATAGCCTCGCTCAAGCTCGCCTCCATGGGTCAAAATATTGATACGCTCACGGAAGCACAGGAGAAGTACCTAGCGAGTTGGCAGGAGGGTACATAAGGTATGGACTGGATGCGTTCAGCGCATGTGTGTGAAATAGTCACGCCGAAAAAATATGTGTTGCGTGCATTATGGTTCGGACCAAAGAATCCGAAGAGAGCCTTCATTTTTTTACACGGTTTGAGTGGCTCCGCATTCTCAATGGGAGACATGCTCGATACGCTCGTCGATAAGGACTCAGCGGTACTTAACTTTAACAATCGAGGGTTCGAGTGGGTAAGCACCTTGCGACGCAGGGTTAAAAAGGATTCAGAACGGGCGAAGGGGGGTGCTGCTCACGAAGTCTTTACTGATTGTATGGACGATATTGAGGGAGCTATAACATTTGCCCGCAGACAAGGAGCAAAAAATATCTACCTGATAGGGCATTCCACCGGCTGTCAGAAATCTATCTATTGGGCATCGAAGAAGAACGGCGGACGTGCGGTAAAAGGCATCATTTTGCTGGGACCGATAAGTGATTACGAAGCGGAATTGAAAAGACAGGGGAAGGCAAAGATACTGAAAGCCACGTCTGTTGCTCATCAACTCGTCCGTCGCGGACACAAACATGAGCTTCTACAAAAGGAGATATGGCCTGAAACGTTGGATGCGCAGCGGTTCCTCAGCCTTTATAACCCGGATAGTGCCGAGAATGTATTTCCATACGGAAGAGCACATAAAATTCCCCGGACTTTACTATGCGTGAAAATTCCGGTCTTGGTTGTATGGGCTGAACATGACGAGTACGGCGATAGGCCAGCAAAAGAAATAGCGGCATGGTTCGAAGAACACCTCTATACAGGCGAGGTGGTTATTGTTCCGAAAATCGGACACGGTTTTAAAGGCGTAGAAAAGGAGGTAGCCACACACATTCGCAACTTCATCAGTAGCTAAATTGTGTTACTATATCGGCACTTATGGCTGTTGAAGAAGCTGTGCAGCATGCGGAAGGAGTAGCCGAACAGGCAGGTTCCGGCATCCACGTTGCAATCTCGGCGGAAACGCTGGGTACCTTCTTTGGTATTCCCATCACAAACACGCTCATTACGAGCTGGGTTGTCATCGCGCTGCTCGTCATCGTGGCTTTTGTTGTGCGCGCCAAGCTCAAAATGATTCCAAGCAAATTCCAGACATTGATGGAAACGATGGTCGAGTTTGTGTACGACTATGTCGCGGAGACTCTTGAGAGCAAGGATATGGCACGCAAATTCCTCCCACTTCTCCTCACGATATTCCTGTTCATTTTCGTCGGCAACATGCTTCACTTCTTGCCAGGCATCGGCTCTATCGAATATCACAACCATCCGCTCCTCCGTGCGCCGAATACCGACCTCACCGTGCCGCTCGTACTGGCTATTATTTCCTTCCTTGTCATCGAAGTGACGGGTGTCCTTGCTATAGGATTCTGGAAATACAGCAGCAAATTCATTCAAAATCCCTTCAAAAATCCGATTGGCTTCGCCGTCGGCCTTATCGAGCTCATCGGTGAGCTTGTCCGCGTCATTTCACTTTCGTTCCGGCTCTTCGGTAATATTTTGGCGGGCGAGATTATCATCGCCGTCGCTATCTACTTCGCACCGTACCTTTTGCCCGTACCGCTCATGATGTTTGAGATATTCATCGGCTTCCTCCAAGCCGCCATCTTTGCCCTTCTCACGCTCTTCTTTATCAAGCTCGCCATCCAAGAACCGCACGGCGAAGAGGCGCATTAGGGCTGTCCACATAGACGCCTCTTCTTTAGATGTGATATAGTGGCGGCATCAATTACTAATGATTAAGGATTTTTATTATGGATATTGAAGTAGCAAAAACACTCGGAATGGCAATCGCCGTCGGTTTCGGCGTGATGGGGCCTGGTATCGGTCTCGGTATTTTGATCGGTCGCGCGCTTGAGGCTATCGGACGCAATCCGGAGGCAGCGGGTAAGATTCAGACGACGATGTTTATCGGTATTGCAGTTACAGACGCGCTCGCCATCTTCGCACTCGTAATAGGCTTTATTATTAAATTTACCTAGTCGGTAAATTTAATTTCTCGTCATGAGCGAGCTATTCGCAGCGTTCGGTATCAATTGGCAACTGCTCTTGGTGCAGGCTATTAATTTTGGAATTTTGCTCTTCGCGCTTTGGTACTTTCTCTACACACCGCTTCTCAAGCTGATAGACGACAGGCAGAAGAAAATTGCCGAAGGGGTAAAGACAGCAGAGGCGGCAGATATGAAGCTTGCTGATGCGAAGACCGAGAGCGAGCAGATAGTCGGCGGTGCCGCGCGTGAAGCTGAAACTTTGATGGCAACAGCGCGAAGCCGTGCAGACGAGAAAGGAAATGAAATTGTGAAGGCGGCAGAAGCGCGCGCAGGGGATGTGCTCAAAGAAGCACAAGCACGCGCAGAAGAGGCGAAGCGCATCGCGCTCTCCGAAAGTTCGAAAGAAATCACTCGCGCTGCGGTCTTGGCGGCAGAGAAGATATTGAGAGAGAAATCTGCATAGTTCGACTACGCTCACTATAAATAACTATGGAAACCGCATACGCACAGGCATTATGGAAAATGGTAGAAGGGGGGATGACCCCCGTGAAAGCCGTGCGCGCGCTTCAGGAAACTCTCAAGGTGCATGGTCGTGAGGCGCTCTTGCCCCGTATCGGAAGTGCGTTCGCACGCATCGCACAGCGGGAAGCAAAAAGAAACGACATCGTTCTCACCGTCGCACGAGAAAAAGATGAACGGCATGCACACAAAGAAGTGAAACCGCTTCTCGCTGCCATGGGAATCGAAACAAAGGACCTCAAGACGCAAGTCGACGATACACTTATCGGCGGTTGGCGTCTCGAAGGCCGGGAACAGTTGGTAGACGCAAGTTACAAGAATCAATTATTGGAATTATTTAACCGCGCGACCGCATAGCATATGGATTCATCAACGGTAGAGAAAATCATCAAGGAGATAGGCAACATCGCTCCCGCCCACGAAGGTGAACATGTGGGGCGTGTCGTAGCGGTGGGCGACGGAGTCGTGGCCATCGACGGGCTATCCCGTGCGGTGATGAGCGAAGTGCTCATCTTCGAAGAGGGTAAGGGAAAGAAACTCGCAGGGGCTCTCGAGGCACAGGGTGAGCTGTACGGTCTCGTCCTCAACCTCGAAGAAGACGGCGTCCGTGCCACGATTCTCGGAGATACCTCGCGCGTTGTTGAGGGTATGAGCGTCAAATCCACGGGCAAAATCCTTTCGGTACCATCCAGCGAAGAGCTTCTCGGCCGTGTAGTGAATGCGCTCGGCGAGCCAATCGACGGCAAAGGGCCATTCAAGAATACGACACTCATGCCAATCGAACGTCAGGCAGCCGGAGTTATCGACCGCAAATCGGTATCGGTGCCACTCGCGACAGGCACCAAGGCGATTGACGCCATGATTCCGATAGGTCGCGGTCAGCGCGAGCTCATCATTGGTGACCGTGGTACGGGCAAGACGACCGTCGCCATCGACGCTATCATCAATCAAAAATACGAGCCTGAAGAGACTCGTCCAATCTGCATCTACGTTGCCATCGGTCAGAAGGAATCCAAGACCGCACGCATCTCGCAGCAGCTCCGCGAACAGGGTGCAATGGATTACACGATTATTGTCGATGCTCCCGCGTCTGCTCCGGCCGCGCTCCAGTATCTTTCTCCATTTGCAGGTGTTGCTATCGGAGAATATTTCATGGACAAGGGTCGCGACGTGCTCATCGTGTACGACGATCTCTCCAAGCAAGCGGTCGCGTATCGTCAGCTCTCGCTCCT
>CAMTYD010000002.1:0-18007 GCA_947085915.1 uncultured Parcubacteria group bacterium | reverse complement strand
CAACGACAACCTCTGGGTTTGTACCGGAGGCTCCATCACCACCAACGGTTGTCCGAGCGGCACCCCGACGGGCGTCGGTAACATCATTGCGGAGAATAAGATTGGTATCGGCACAACAACTCCTGCGTATAAACTTACTATTGAAGGTCAGAATACGACCACAAACCTGCTGCAAATCGCTACAAGCTCAGGGCCCAACAGTCAAAGCATCTTCGTCGTCAATGCAGATGGGCTTACGGGTATAGGTACATCAAGTCCGCGTCGTCCGCTTCAGATAGAGAACACCAATCCGACGATACTCTTCTATGACACCGATGCTGTAATGTCGAGTGCCCGTCCCGCATGGTTTGCCGGGGCGACGGGGGCAAACTTCTCAATCGGCACCACCACGGACTTCGTGAACTTCACAAACGTCCTCAATATTGTTCCCAATGCCACCGGCGCGCTCGCAACCTCCACCTTCTTAGGCGACATCAAGATTACCGGCAAGCTCGATGTCGGTACCATTGACCCCGTCTACACTATTGATGGGGTGAAGTACGCGACTTACGGCCACTCGACCATAGGTATCCACGAGGAGACGATGCAAACGATACAGCTCACGGAAAAAGGCAGGGATGGGAAATACACTTACACGATTGATTTCGATACCCTCAAGGAGGGAAGTGACTCTTGGCTCTTCTATCAGGTAACAGACTTCGGTCAGGATTGGAAAGGCCTTGTCGTCTCGCTGACACCCTCATTTGATGGAAAAGTATTCTACGAGAAGGATGTAAAAAACAACCGGCTCATCATCTCGGGTGAGAAGTCCGGCGAAGTATCAATGCGCCTCACCGCCTACCGCTACGACTTCACCAAGTGGAAGAATCTCCGCCCTGACCAAGAGGATGACGGATATAAGGGTCACGAAATATCTTCGAAACCTACACCATAGGGATGAATATAGAATGGAGAATGGTGCGGAAACCCATTCGGTTTCCTATTTTCTATCTTCCACATTGGCAACACGGCAAGGCCTTGCCTTGCCGTGTTGGGTTTCAAGCTCGGGGAGCATATCTTTTTCGTAGTTGTAAAATGCACGAGCATCATCAAGGAGCGCTTTAAAACTGGGCACCGCATCCACCAATTCCCGCGCCGCGTCTTTAGCAAGGATGCAGGCCTGTGGCCGTTCCTTGCTCTCGTAATCGATGAGACTTGAATACGGATATGCCAGAAGTTGATTTTTCAGTTTCTTCTCGTTGCGAACGATGCCGTCTTTCCAGCCGGGCTCGTAGAGCTCAGCGGCATTGGCATGAATATAATTAATCACGCGCCTCGAATGAGTGTCGGATCCGATGTGAACAGACTTGAACTTTCCCGAAAACAGCGCGCCGGTTCTCCCGTACTTTTTGTTGAAGAACATGGTATAGCCCGTACCGACCCTTTGCATAAAAGAGGAGATACCGCCGTAGTCGATTTCACGAAGAAGCAGGTGTAGGTGATTAGGCATTAGACAATACGCGGCTATATCTACCAATTGTTCCCCGCGTTTAATCTCCAACACCTGTGATATTGCGGGACTTTTGCCTGGGGCATGCCAGAGGTTGCTGATGTGAATCGGCTTGGAGCTGTTGCACGTATAGAGCAGCATTTGGAACCTCTCGCAATCGTTCTCATCCATGAAAATCTTTCGTTTATCAACCCCTCGCGTGAAGCAATGGAAATATTCGTCCGGAGCGAATGGAACGGCTCTTTCACTCATTCTGCAAGTATACACCAACGCGGCAAGGCAAGGCCTTGCCGCGTTGGTGCTGTGTGGAAAACAGAGGAGAAAGAAAGCCGTGGGTCAGTACGTTGTCCTATTGCTGTACCGGATTGGTTGTTGATGAGGCGTTCACAGTGATGGAGCCGGTCTGGTATGCGTGGTCGTGGTCGTGGTACCGCCACTCTCCTGTGTAATAAAAGGTGAAGTCAAAAAATTCTCCATCCTTGATCGGACGGCAAGAATCGAATGAGCTTCCGAGGCAATCTGTGCTTTGTTTTTCAGGGTACAACGAATGTGTCGGATGAATGCCTGATGCAGGCCAGATTTCTTCGCTTGAAGTATTAAGAAAACGCACCCGTTGCCCCTGCTTCACTATCACATCGCGTGGAGAAAAACCCTGGCCTGTGTATGTAATGAGCACATCGTACGAGTCGGGAGTAAGCTGTGCATTTCCAACGACACCGCGCCCCGGCGTCTGTGGCGCGGGGACAGCATACGAGAGTTTTTCTTCTGAGAAGAATTGATATGCAAGGCCTACGAGCGCAATAAGAAGAAGTGCTGAGACAAGCATCATCCATCTTTTTACATGCATACGGGCAAGTATAGCGCACCCCGCAAATCCGTGTACCCCATCTGCTATACTGAGATTCACCATGAGGATAGTAGCTCGCAACGTGGCCCCCGGTATTCTAGTAGGGGCATTACTTGTTCCTCTCCTTGCGTACGCGGTAACCTTCACAAAAAGTACGACAGTTACAGGCACCGTCAACGTCGTAGGCACGCTCTCAAAAGGTTCTGGCACCTTTGCCATCGACCACCCCCTCGACCCGAAAAATAAATTGCTCTACCACTCTTTCGTTGAATCGCCCGATGTCATGAATATCTATGATGGAATAGCCGTGTTAGATGAGAACGGCGAAGCGACAATTGTGCTCCCGGATTATTTTCTGGCGCTCAACAAAGACTTCCGCTACCTTGCAACGCCAATAGGCGCGGCAATGCCCAACCTCCATATTGCCGCTGGTGTGCATCGCCGCGCGTGGCTTTTTGGAAACATCGAAGTCACTATCGCCGGCGGCGTCGCCGGCGGTAAGGTATCTTGGCAGGTAACGGGCGTCCGTCAGGACCCCTTCATACTCGCGAATCCTATCGTGACAGAAGTAGAGAAGGGCCCCGCCGAGCTCGTGGAAAAAGGTGAGTATCTCTTCCCGGAATTTTACACAAAATAGTATGCGCTTACACATAAAAGTGATAGTGGTTCTTGGGGCCCTGCTCGTACCGGGTGCTGTCTTTGCTGCCACTCTTATCGGGAGCGTAAGATTCGCCGGTAATCTTGCTATCACCGGAGCACTCACAAAGGGCTCTGGTACCTTCGTCATCGACCACCCCCTCGACCCGAAAAATAAATTGCTCTACCACTCATTTGTAGAATCGCCCGATGTGAAGAATGTGTACAATGGCATCGCCACTTTGGATTCCAAAGGAGAAGCTGTGATCAAACTCCCTGATTATTTTGATGCACTCAACACTGACGTTCGATATCAATTTTTTGCGTTCGACCAGGCGATGCCGGATTTATACATCAAGGAAGAAGAGAAAAATAACCAATTCACGATAGGAGGTGGTGTCGCGGGCGGTAGAATTTCATGGCAGATTACGGGTATCCGCCACGATCCGTATATTCTTGAGTATCCGGTGATCGTTGAGGTGCAAAAAGGTCCGAACGCACTTATCAAAAAGGGCGAGTGTATCTACGAACCGCTATGTCAGTAAAAAAATCGCTCTCTATAGGATTTGTGTCGCGATTCGTTGTTCTGGTTTTGTTTACCGTCTCACTCTTTCCTTTTTACGCGCATGCCTATTTTCAGAGTTACTACTACGCTGAGGGCTATTACTACGCCCAGGGCTACTACTATGCTCAGGGATACTACTACGCCCAGGGATACTACTACGCTCAGGCCTACTATTACGGTCAGGCCTACTATTACGGCCAAGGGTCGTATCAAACATTGTTTACAAAAAATGCGACGGAAGCGCTTAACTTTACTGTCAGCGGGCAGATTTCTAAGGGAGCGGGGAGTTTCGTTATCGACCACCCTCTCGACCCAAAAAATAAGTTGCTCTATCACTCCTTCGCCGAATCGCCAGATGCCAAGAATTTGTATGACGGCATTGCGACTCTAAATTCTGCCGGCGAGGCAACCGTCACACTTCCGAATTATTTTGATGCTCTGAATACCGATGTTCGCTACCAGCTCAAGCCCATCGGTACTTCTATGCCAAATTTGCACGTGAAGCGTGAAGAACAGAACAATATGTTTGTGATAGGCGGCGGCGTATCTGGTGGCCGTGTTTCGTGGCAAATAACAGGGACTCGCCACGACCCATACATCAAAGCGAATCCGATTCACGTTGTCGTAGACAAAGGCCCTGATTCAATTGTCGGAAAAGGGGAGTATCTCTTCGAGGGATACAAGCCGAATTTCACTTTTGGCAATTCGACTTTTGAATTTACCTCGGGGCTGAGTCGCTTGTCGGGTAACAGATAGCGACTAGAATGGGCTCATGTTCAGGCTCACAATATCATTCATCGGTGTCGGACTTCTCTGTGTACTTGCATTGGGATTTTTCTTCGGTTCACGTAGCACTGATTCGTTTCAGGAGGCAACGAGGATTTCCGTCGGCGTACAAAATTTCGAGCAGCTCTCGAAACGATTCCAGAGTCTTGCGAGAGAGAAGGGTGCTCTGTATACGTACGAAATACTTCGCCGTGCCGTCTTGCCGCCGGGAACGGATGTCCACTTGCTCGGGTATACAGTGGGCGACGAACTCTATACACAAAAGGGGGTCGGTGGCATCGCAGACTGTACGCAGGAATTCAGGAACGCATGTTCGCACACAATCGTTATCGGCGCCCTGAATGAATTCGGGAGTGAGAAAGCGCTCGGTCTTATCCAGGATTCGTGCCAGCTTGCTCCCGGCGGCTCGGGTGCCTATACCATGTGCTACCACGGGCTCGGTCACGGCGTATACGCGTTTTTCGGTTACGATTTGGAAAAGACTGTTGCGTTCTGTAAAAAGACAGGCACGCGGGACTATAAAGACAGGGAATATACCGAATGCGTCGGCGGGGCCATCATGGAGCTTATGGGAGGTGGAGGACATGACAAGGCCGTGTGGAGCGCGAGCCGTGAAAAATATCTCAGCATGGACGACCCGCTCGCTCCCTGTTCGACGAATGTGATACCGATGGACGCGAAGAGTTTTTGTTATATGTACATTACGCCGCACCTCTTTGAAGCCTCAGGTGGAGATTTAGCAAATCCGCTGCCGAAGGACTTTGCAGCTGCATTTATGTTTTGCGACACAATAGAAAAAAGCTCACGCGAACTTCGCCAGAGCTGCTTTTCTGGTATCGGAAAGGAATTTCCAGTTTTAGCACTTTCTCGCGATATTCGGTCGGTGAATAAAAGTGACGATGCAGCACTCCGGCAAATGCGTGGTTGGTGTGTTCTTGCCCCGCACGATGAAGCTTACGAAGACTGTACACGTGCAATAATCAGTTCACTCTACTGGGGAGGGGAAAATGACCCGAACACAGTCATCAAATTCTGTGTGCTTGCCGAGGAGGCTGACCGTGAGCGCTGTTTCGGCGGCATATTTGAAGAAGTAAAACAGTATCCGTCACTCCGTTACCCCAAGACAGAATTTTGCTCGCTTGTGCCTTCCGACGTAGAACCGTCGTGCCGCAGTGTACTCATATGACGTTGCGCACCGGACTCGTTTTCCTCATCGTTGCGCTTGTGCTCGGTCTGCTGTCTTTTTGGATATTCTCGAAACCTCAGATGGTTCCCAGCGGCGTAGACATGGAAAAACAAGAAAACATCGAGAAATTTTTTACGCTCGGCACACCGAAAGATGCATACACGGCCTTCGTGAAAATGAATACGCACCAATCCGAGCAACAGCAGCATCTTGCGGCGCACATCTTCGGCGACGTACTCTATGCGCGCGAAGGCATGAACGGTTTTCCAATTTGCGGCTCCGAATTCGGATTCGGATGCTATCACGGTTTTATGGGCGCGCTCATACTCGAACAGGGTATAGATGCGGTCAGTGAGCTGGATGAAGCATGCGTCCGCAGTCATGGTGAGCATGGGCTCGGGTGTTTTCACGGCATCGGACACGGGCTCGTGAGTTATTACGGGTACGGAATCCTCGACCTGAATACAGCCCTTTCAATGTGCGGGACTTTGTCATGGAAAGGGAAGTACGGCGGATGTACCGACGGCGTATTCATGGAATACAACTTGCGGACAATGCAGGCTGATACGGGCGCTACGACGCGGACGTTCAGAACGGAAACCCATAACGAACCCTGTGACTCGGTTGCATCTCGGTTCAGGATTTCGTGCCAATTTAATCTAGGTCAGTGGTGGCGACAGTCCCTCCGAGGTGAAGAGGACGCACCCATGCGTATGGGAGGATTTTGCGCCGAGATTGGCGATTCTGAAGAACGCGCCGCATGTTTCCGCGGTATCGGGTATGCGTATATTGTCGAGCTCGATTTCAATGCCGATAGGGGTATCGCCTTCTGTGAGCAGTATGCCGACACCTTCGAAAACGGCAGGCTTTGGTGTCGCGAAGGCTATGCATGGGTACTGTATGCGACCGGTTCTAAGGATGAAGCGCTTTCTGTTTGTACCGACGGTTTGACCAAATCTGAATCAAGCCGCTGCCTCAAGGAATATCTTTTTGTCGTCAACTGACCTTACGCAAAAGCAGTATCTTTTTTGCGATGTACCGAAACAAATGACCAAAGAGGGGGATCGATGACAGGACATCACTCCAGCGTTGTTTTTCCGGCGCAAACGGTGATGCAAGGAGAAAGAGGAGCAGAAGTCCGCTCGGTGCGGTGAAGACCGCGCGCATCGTGAGGAAGGTGCCGAGGTGAAAGAGAATGAGGCCGAACCCCCATAGACGATGAAGTTGCGGGCGGAAGGCTGCGATGAGCGCAAAGGTTTGCAATTCAAGGAGGAGGAGGAACGGAATCCACGCTACCCACGGGTACGAGATGATGATATTCGCAAGCGGTACGGTTTCGTGCATGAGATTCAGCTGTGTTGCCGCATACAGCGCTCCGGCATCAGGTGAGAATGCGTGTGCCTGTCCTTGTGAGAATTGGATGACCGCATAGATGAGTTTGCCCACTCCTGCCATCGTGTAGGTGAGGAGGAGAAATGCTTGCGCGCCCCAAAAGACGAGCGAGAAGGTGCGACGTGTGTCCAGAGAAGGTTCCCGCGTGAGTGTGGGAAGAAATATAAGAATAAATGATATCCAGAGCCAATGGTCCCACTGATGATTCGGGCTTCCGAATGAACTCACCAGAGCGTGGTACTCAAAGAGGCCGATGAATGCGAGTATCCGTGCAGCACGGATATATGGAAAAACAGATGCGAATAGCGCTGTACAAACCCAACCCAACAACACTACTGTCACGGCGACTCCGTACTCTACGTACTGCGCCCAGAAAAGCGGGAGACGCGGCGCAAAACCGGCGGCACCCTCCGCGATCGTATAATCCAAGCCTTCAAGACGTGTGAAAGCAATGAAGAATAAAAAATAATAAAAGAAGGGGATGAGAGCCTTTGCTTTTTCAAAATCTATGCCGCCCACTGCAACGTGGTCGAGGGCTGATCCGGCCCGGGCATAGCCACGCTTGATAATTGCAATGGGAGAGATATGCATACTTATTTCCCGACTTGGAACTCCATGAGTACCGTGCTGGATGCGATACGTTTATTCTTGAAATACTCAAGGGGGTCATACGTGTATTCACGCACGATGTACGATGCTTGTGTATTGAAATGTGTTTCGAGTTTCTCCCGGAGTGCGGACGTATGCCCGCTTTGCCGGGCTCTGATTGCATATGCGAGCTCCTCTATAAGGGCTGAAAGACGTTGCTCAGTTAATTCACCTTTGGAGAAGATGTCGGGACGATCAAGGAGAGGGAGGGGCGTTTCAAGCCGTTTTCCGTTGACGGAGACGAGCATACTATCGAATCCGGTCTGCACGCGCGATGGTACGGTCACATAGAGAAACCATGAGAAAAAAGGATACGCGTCTTCCGCCCCTGTGCTCGTTGCATGCGCACCAAACCCTATGAACGCATAAGATGCAAGGAGAATAACGAGAGCTTTCTTTGTGCGTCCGTAGTTCATGGTGTCTCAAATGACGGGTCATCATACGGCGAGATATGAACCTGGTCTTCGTCGAAACAGAGAGGGCGATATGTTTCCGGCACGCTCGGGCATATGTTTTTTACTTTTTCGACTGGGTAATTTCGGCGCATCTGCCTGAGACCCTCTCCCCAACAGAACATCCGCTCCTTTTCGCTTTTCCACGCTCCGGATTGGCAGAAGCTCAAAACCTTCACATATTGCTTTTCAGGCTCTCCGTGTATAAAAAAACCGAGAATTGTCCCACCCCAGCAAATGCGGACAAGGTGGCCCGTGAAGACAGCCCGGCATCCATTTATGTATTGTGAATAGTCATCAGACAGGATATCTTTTGCCACCATTACGGATGGAACTACCCACACAACGAGACGTTTGAGTTTTTCGTCCGGGAGCGTGTTCACATAGAGGGGAAGACGACGGATATCCCACTCCAATATGGTGTCGAGCTTAGCGGCGAATTCGCCGTAACAGGCTTTCCAGTACCTATACGGCTGTGTGCGGCATGGCGCGAAAGGGTCTTGTGGATTCATCGAAAGCCCGTACTTTTCGTCAGCGGCAAAATTGACGGGGACGGTAAACACGCCAGTCAGGCACAGGTTGAGGCTTCTGAAATCTTTGCCGAATAAAAATTCGCACATTTTAATGCCGGGCGCTATCATTTTCTGAAAGTCCCCGGTGCTCGATGGGTCGGGAGGGTCTTCTGTGAATCCGTGCCCGATACCGTGATAGCAATTCCATAATCCCATTTCTCCCAATTGTGCTTTTACTGTATCGCAAAAGCGTAACGCATAGGCAGGGTCGGGATTCTCACGCAACAATCCTTCCATGAACCCATGGTAGAAGCCGTATCCGCAATAAGTAGTGGCGACAGATATAGAGAAATCTTTGCCGCTGCGAAAGAGGTCATACCCCGCCTCTCCGATGCGATGCGCGGTCCAGTGGCAAGCGCGGGGGAGTTGCCCTTTCGCGTATGTCTCTTCAAAGAGTTTGTATGCCGCATCGATACCTTCCGTTTCCACCGTATCACGCATGAGTTCGTCGAAGCAGGGACCATCACAGTATCCGCTTTCGATAGACTCAGGGAGTGTGCCTGTGCTACTGAGCACGAATATTTCGCCTTGTGATGTCACGTTGAGATGGTCGTGATACCTCCAGCTGCCGGGGGTGGTAAACGTATAGCTCCACGAATCTCCGGGTGCGATCCCTTCTTGTGGGTCAAAGGGAGAGAGTTCGTCGTGAGTCGGATGTGGGTCGCTCGCTGGCCATATCGCGTGCGTACCTGCATTTTTGAATATCACCGTGTCACCATTGCGGAGCGTTAGTTTTGCGGGAGAAAATCCGGCATCATGCATCTCGATGGTATACGTGCGCGGGTCTGAGGCGTGCAGTATGGTGTATGTCGCGAGGGAGGTGAATATCAGAAGTGAAAGAAGTGCGGCAATGTGGATGCGTTTGGTCGCATGCGCGTACATCCGGAAAGCAAACGGGCGTATGTTCATAGTGAGGTACCGGCAGGTGAGAGGCTCGAACATTCCTGCGCGAGAGAGCCGGAAAGCCCATCGCACATTTCTTGAGCAGCCTGCGAGTATCCGGCAGGGAAGAATCGAGAGGCGACTCCTAGAGCGCACACATCACGCCCTGAAGAATCACGGATGAGGCCGCATGTCTTTTTTGCTAGGGCAGGGTTGTGGTCGGCATTTTCGGCTACGGCTGTACCCCACCCCCGGTAGCATGCATTGCGCTCGGCTTGCGTCTGCGCTCCCGCACACAAGTTCCCTATCTTTTCATCATCTGTATCGAACTGTGCCTTCCACCAGAGAGGTATCTCAAAGTAACATGAGGTACGGTATGGTGCGGGTACCATGGAGTCACAAGGCGCGAGCAGGTCTTTCATATCAATAGGTCTTTTGTCGACATAGACGTTTCCATTCTGAAAGGTCATTGAGCTATTGTATTCCATGAACAGTCCGCTCGTGCATCCGTACAATTCGTGCGTTTGGTTGGTCGCTTTGCACAACTCCAATCCATCGAGCAGCCGTGCGCGCCCCGTGTACTCCATGATGCCGTGCCCGATACCATGTTCGCAGCCGGTGCTGTGTGTCCCATACCGCTTTCGGCAATTTTGCGCGAGGTCGGGAATGATACCTGTCCCTTTGTCGGCAATGACCCGCCCAAAAAATCCGTGATAACACCCGAAGGCAAAGGACTCGTCGCATATTGAGATACCCGGTAGCCCGGCTGAGTTGTAGAGAAGTCCGCCGATAATGTGTGCGTTTTTGTGCTGAGTAGAAAACGCTGCGTCAGCGTAGGTTTCTTTGAATTTCTCGTACGCGTCTTCCGCATTCGACGCAAATTTCTTTGCCCACACGATTTCATTAAGGTTACCTTCTTCAGAGAAAGAGCGCTTGCCCGCAGAAGACGTGACAATCAATCCCACGGCACACGCGGCAAATATGAGGCAGGCACCCACAATAATTCTTTGAGACATATAGTGATTAGGTGTTGGAGCGTGCTGCGTAGGCACGTGCTCCCCGTTGGAGCACCCAACCAAAAATAGGAAGCTCGCTCAAGCGTTCGCGCCAGGTCGTATCCGGCCGCTCGAAGGGGGAGTTGATGAGGAGTACGGCGAGCAGAAAGATGCTGTCGATGAAAAGAATATTCATGGTGAGATACGTCGTGATGTGGAAACAAATGAGAACGATTCCCCATATCCGGTGCAGGGAGGGCCGGAAGATTGCCCACAGAGTGAATAGTTGGAAGTACAAGTGGATGAGGAAGAGTGGCCACCCTGCATACGGATGAGCAATAAAGAATGGTCCGAGAAGGCTGTTTGAGCCGATGGTGGGAAGCCAATTGGCGATGTGAAGAGCGAAAGCGTCCGGCGAGAGAAAATTCGCCTGCCCCGCAATGAGTTGGAATACGCCTCGATATATTTTACCGAGACCAGCAAGACTATAGACCAGGCCGAGATACATTTGCACCCCTACGAATCCAATCAAAAATGATTTCCGTTCCATCGTGGTCGGATTCATTTTGTTCCATACATCCGGTAAGAATATGAGGAAAAACAATGGGTATAACCACACGAGAGTGTTGTGTTCCCATTGTCCGAAGGAGTTGAGGAATGTGTGGAATTGCCAGAACACCAGGAAAGCTACGATACGTGCCCATCTCTTCGCGAAGAAGACAGAGGCGATTATCATTCCGACGAGTACCGTACCGTAGATGATAAGGGCGACGTTCTCAAAGCT
Organism: uncultured Parcubacteria group bacterium; assembly: GCA_947085915.1. Lineage (GTDB taxonomy): Bacteria > Patescibacteriota > Minisyncoccia > Phycocordibacterales > UBA2100 > UBA10103. The sequence goes on along the minus strand of CAMTYD010000002.1, from coordinate 6,773 downwards.
GACTCCCGACAGCCATGCAATCGGTAGGAGAGGCTGGAATTTCTCCGGATTAAGCGGAGCGCGTGTACTCCATTGCGCAAAGTTTACAAAAGCCTGAAACAGCAAGTAGAAATACAAGCACGGCACGAGGACGAGAGCCTTTTCAAGTGTCCTCGCATCATTCGCGTATCTTTCTATGCTCTGCGGATACCGGAGAGTGCGGTCATTGAGCGTACGAAGCGCGTTTCTGATCGTCATACGTTAACGTACTTCATATTCAGCAATGACCTCTCTTGATATCACGGTGCCGTCGCGGAAACGATCGATAGGATTGTAATAGATACGGACAACCTGATACACGAGCGGCCTTTTTTGGACAAGCGACTCAAGTTGAACGCGTTGGGCTTCCGCGGCGGTTGACCCTGTCTCTAAGAGCTGACCCAATTGTCGGACAACATGATTGTAGTATGGGCGCGGATGCTGGTCGTCGGAGAGCAGAACCCCTACTGTTTCGATGCGTAGTGCGGGTGATACTGCCTTTCCCTCTACCGATACGACATACGCTTCGAATGTTTTACTTACGCGCGAAGGCACTTCAGAGAATACGAACCAGTGGTGGAGCAGGTACGTTTCATCGCCTTTATTTATGAGTGCGGGAAGTGCGGCAATCGCGAAGTAGCCGAGGATAAACAGCGGGATAGACATAACGCGCAAACGGTACCAAAAATCGTGGGGTAACTGACTCATTTGGATGATGATATCATCAGTCTTATACGATATGGTAAAGCTCCCGTTTTGGCCTTTGAGGATGCGCACCCTCTTCCTTATGGGAGGCTGCATCGCCATAGGTCTGTTTGCACTGTATTACTGGGCACCATGGGATACGGCGCGCGTCTCGAAAGCAATTGACACCTGTCTCGAAGCGGGGCCACAGAAACAAAAATGTCTCGAAACACTCATCCTTTCTGAGGCCCGCAAGAGTGGCGTCTCCCGTGCGTTCGACGTGCTCGCAGAAATATATCCGCGCGATACGGAGTTTGCGCTCTATTGCCACGGTAATACCCACCAGCTCGGTGAGCTCGCATTTGAGAGTTTTGAAAAGGGCGAGGATGCCGCCATATCTACGAGGACAGCGTATTGCGGATTCGGTTTCTACCACGGATTCCTTGAAAAGCTTGTCTATACCAAAGGCAATCTTACTGAGGCGCGAGATTTTTGTGAATACGTTGACGAGAAATTACGCGGCAGCGGGGAGGGGAGCTCACTGGCGTGCTATCACGGCATCGGACACGGCGTGGTCGACGGCACGGACCCTTCCCGGTGGGGAGACGCCGAAAAGTATATTGAGCCGGGTCTTGCGCTCTGTGCGAAGGTCAGTGATGTGGAGGAAGAAAATGAACGTTGCGCTTCGGGAGTGTTTAATGCGCTTGCTATTGCGCTTCACACCGGCGCTCACGGTTTTTCACCGGACCTTAAGGATCCGTACGGTATCTGCAGAAAACAACAAGTCTCTTATGCGAGAAAGTCATGTTATGACCAAATGAATTCTTATATCGTTGAGACGACACAGACGTTCGCGGAAGCGTTGAAGGCCGTTGCCTCAAACGCCGAGCCCGCCCTTGTGAATGTCGCTATCTCAGGTGTTGCCGGGTATACGGCTCAGGGAGCACTCGGGAGCGGAAAGCCGCTCACTGAGTATCTCGCCGCATGTGACGCACTTGTTTCATCTTTGCGCGACGCATGTGCAGAGGGATTTGGGAGCGGTCTTGTAGAGTTTGGCGACCCAAATAAAGAATATGTGAAAGCGATAGAGGTGTGCGCTCAAGGAGGGGCGCGTAGGGATGCGTGTTTGCACGGCGTTGTCGAAGGCGTGTACGGCCGTTTCGGCAGGGCGGCGCTGGAGAAGGCGTGCGGTGATATTGGCCGGGTCGTGGGAGCTTCCGCAGAACTCACCTGCCGCGCTGCTGTTCAAACATAGTCAATATGAATTCGGCAGTATCAGAGGACAACATCGCTGAATGATTATGAAGAGGCGAGCTTCACGCACCTATATCATGCTCGCGCTCGGCATTGTTCTCGTTTGTGCGACAGCGTTCTTGTTGCACACGCGCTCCGCAGAGCCTTCTCCGCAGTCCACCCTCGGAAAGACCCCGTCCTCCTATCAAGAACTCAAGCGAACATGGGAGGATGTGTTTAATCAAACACCCGCAGATGCGTACGCAGATTTCCTCAAGACCGCCAACACGCTTCCGTACTCCAACGCACACACTTTAGCGCATATTGTTGGAGCGATACTATACGACAGGGAGGGACTCGCTGGTATCCCCGGCTGTACAGATGATTTCGCCTACGGTTGTTATCACGGATTTGCAGGCGGTGTTATCGAAAAAAAGGGAATCAGTGGAGTCAGAGAGTTTGCAGACGCATGTACAACTCAACAGAGTGCAATACAGTGCGAACACGGTATTGGCCACGGCCTTCTTGCGTATCTGGGATCTGATAAATTAATTGACGCGCTTGAGCTCTGTCCTCAGGCGCCGTCTGGAAGTCTCGGAGGCTGTTACAACGGCGTTTTTATGGAGTATTTTCTTAGTACCCTTCAACGCGACAAAGGTGTGTCAGTTCGGATGTTTGATTTTAAAGCTCCTGAGGAACGGTGCGCAAGCGATGTTCCAGAGAAATTCCGGCCCGCATGCTATTACGAGTTGCCAGCTTGGTGGCGTGTGTCGGCAGCTGTAGGAGCGACTTCCTACGAAGAACAGTTCAAACTAGTCGGTAAACTGTGCGCATCTGTGATTGATTCGAATTTGCAGGTAGTATGTTTTAAAGGGGCGGCCGCGCAAACGGTACCGCTTAGCAAGTATGACAAGAAACTTATTCAGGACTGGTGTTCTGGGATGCCGAAATCTGGCCGCGCGATTTGTCTCAGCGAGGCTTTGAACGCTCTTGTCAGCGCAGAGAAAAAAAATCAGAGACAGCACATTTCACCGTAGCATCCGTATGAGAAAATTACTTTTCATCTTCATTTTTATCACCTTTATAATGCTTCTCGTATGGTTTACGGTTTGGTCAGAGCAGTCGCCAACGAGGAAGATCGTAAGTGATTGTGCGCAGGCGAGAGATCGGCCTGCGTGCTATGAAGCAGAAGTATCGACACTCTATCCGAAATTATCTGTGGCCCATATCTTCAATGTAATCCGAGAAATTCGTAAAGAAGATCCGTCGTACCAGTTTTGTCATGTTCTTGCTCATAAGGTTGGGGAACGCGTTGTTGCGGAAGATCCGAATCGTTGGATTGACGCCATTCCGCTCAATCCTTCGGACGGGCTCTGCTCCAACGGTTTTATTCATGGCGTGGTTGGAGGACGTTTTCGTGCCGAGGTGCTCGATGATGCGACGCTCAACAAACTCCTGCCCGATTTCCGGCGCGCATGTGAGCCACGCACGGGGTGGGAACCAAGCAGTCTCGACCAGGCAATTTGCTACCATGGTCTGGGTCATCTCTATGACTTCATTACAAATGCAGATCTGCCGAAGGCATTGGACATATGCACTCAAACGACGTCGCAAACCTATCGTCGCGTGTGCATCGAAGGTGTCTTTATGCAGATTTACCAGCCGCTTGAGCCGGATGATTACCTTATGATAGAGCAAATGCCGGTGAAGCCGACGACGTCTACGGTGCGCCAATTTTGTGCATCGTTTAAGAATCCGGAATATGTAGGTGCCTGTCTGCGGGAGAGCTGGCCGATGCATGCTGGAATGGCCGACGGAACCGGAGTCGAATCATTTTGTTCGAATCAACCAAACGCGGAGGAGGAGACCGCTTGTTATCAATCAGCAACTGCCATCATTGGCCGCCAATCGCTCGGCAATCCCGAAAGGGCGGCTTCAGCATGCGAGCTACTTCCGCAAAAGCGGCAGGACACGTGCTTCAGTACCGTAGCGCAAGCCTTCCTCGAAGAGAATAGAACAGATGCATCAAAAGCAGTCGGATTTTGTGAGCGCGCGCAGGGGTCACTCGCAGAGCGCTGTATGACATCGCTTATTGCTCAGGCGCCGTTTATCTTTGGACAGAACAAAAGTGAAATGAAAGCGTTCTGCGCGGCCATCCCTTCTGATATGAGGACGCGCTGTGATTAGATTCATATATCGATTTGATGAATGAGTACGTCGTCCGTAACGTTTTTGCGTAGGATCGAATACGACTCAAATTTTTTGTTGAGCTGCAACCATCTGATTCTAAAACGTAACTCTTTCAAAGACGAGAAACTCTCGCAGATCGTGGACGATTCGGTCACGCGATACGATGGCGCGTATGTCTGAATAGGTAACGAGGGCGGAGGGAAAATGGCTACTATTCGCGGCTTTCTCTGTCTCGGCGTGCGGCATGTCCTTTGATCGTGTATCTGCTAAAAAAAGAGTTGGAAAGGCGCTCTGAGTGAGAAATAGGGTCTGTGCACTGACGTCGTACGGTACCCCACTTTTATACATAGCAATGTCATTACTCCCGGTGCGTGCGATATTCGCAACGACTCCATCGAGTCCCGCCGCTCTCTCTTTCCACATGAGTGTAATCGTCTCCAATTCGGTGCGTACAGACAGCGTCTCTTTCTGAACGGGTGTCTCTGCAAGCGCCGCGCGCATGTACGCATATGCATCCGACTCGTACCATGCGCTCGCGGTGGAAAGCAGTCGTGAGCGGTGGGCACGCGCAATATCCGGGTGTCTTTGTGCGAATTCGGCAGTGGCACGTACGCTCTTCGCTTTTGCGAGGTCTATTCCCATATCGGGGCACATATAGAATATCGTGGGATTAATGCGGCTATAGCGCATGTCGTGTTTCTTTGCGAGATACTGATGCATCTCGGTTTGTGAATTTTCTGTCTGCAAAAAAAAGATATCACTTACGTACCACAGGGGAGGAGTACTCAGCGGTCCTGTATTTCCGAGTATGACGACGAAGGGGCCGGGGAGTTCGGCGAGACAAACACTCCGCGTCAGAACGATAGGGGTTGCGGATGCAAATACCGTAGCGGGAACTTGTTTTAGTGCCGCATCGGTGTAGAGCTTCATCACATCGACGATGAGAGCCCGCGAGGTATCGGATACGCGCGGCGTTTCTTCGGGAGGTGTCGTGAATACACGACCGAGCACGAGTGCGTCTGGATAGCACAATTCGATACGTCCCCTGAGGCAAAGATTGAGTCTGCGCGCTTCATCTTCAAGCTTCCCGAATTGCATCTCTATGCGATGCGCCGCACTCTGCATTGTCTGAACGGAAGAGGCGCCGCCCAATCCTCGAAATTGTTTCTTTTCTCCCGTTGTTTCGGCGCTGAATGCTTTTTGGAAATGTAGTATATCCTGTTGTCCTGCGGCGAGCGTTTCCGACAATGCTGCCCTGTAGACCAATTCATCGATATCGGTACCGGAAGCGACGAACGCCAGACGAGTTTTTTCGAGCCCAGCGAGCGATAGTAGAAACTGAATTGGGTACAGGCTCTGTATGGCCAACGCGTCTTGTGCTGTCTTTTGCACGCTCGCTAGTCTACGTACGACCTCGGCAAGTTGATTTGCCGAATCGAAAAGGAGTTGAGGGTCGTTACCTGCAATGCCTAGAGTGGGAGTTCGTCGTGCGAGCACGTGCGCGTAGGCAATCCGTAAGGCGTTTCGCCTTTCGATTGAAGACGCCTGTGTGCCCTCACTCGTCTCCACCAATCCCTCGTAGACCCTGAAGGTCTTGCCCCGGATTACAACTGTTTCGTCGGCGTGTACCATCTGAAGAGCAGATGAGAAGAACGCATCGGCAACGGCCTGTTCGTATTGGTACCGGGATACAAAAGAAATGACGAATACAGCGCATAGTCCGAACGTGATACAGACAGCGTACGTGCGCACCGGTAGGTTCATACCGCGTCAGCATACCGCTTTTCCTATAGAAGGGCACTCGGGACTCAGTTTTTGATGGGATGAAGAGAGCGGAAAAAACGCATGTGAGAAATCGCCTCGGCTGTTGTCAGGATGTCTTTTGGGATTGCTGAAAGTAGGACATACGGTTGGGCATCGGCGGGTAAGGTATTGACGGGGAACATTTTGCCGCCATCTCCCGAGACCGAGCGAAATGTATCAGGAACGAGAGACATAAAACCGCTTCGTGCAAAGAATATATATGCCGCATCGAAGTCTAAGGAGGCCTCGGAAGGAAAGCGTAGATTCATGCCCTCGTACATGTTGATGTCACGTATGGTATGAAGGATTCCGTCACTGCCGGTGCGTACGCGCAACCACAATGAACGGATGTCGTTATAAACGGACTCCGGAAAGTCCGGACTTTCCGAAAGGGTGCGTGCATCTCTGAGATACCTTTCCGCATCTGTCGTTGCGATGATGTGAGCAGAGGCAAAGAGCTTCTCGGAACGTTCGAGTCTTGTGGAGAGTTCTCCCCCGGCTCGTGCGCTCAAGTCTTCGCGCAGTGCGAAGTCTCTGACTGCCTGGAGTGCCACAAGAGCGCCAAGGTCTGTTTGCCCCCCGATACATTCGTAGTATGAGAGCGGATTTAAGTACACGTATGGTATATCGCGAGCGGCGAAATAACCGTAGAAAGGCAACTGAGCATAGGGTGCGCTCTCTATAAAGAGTATGTCTCCTACAAAGAGAGGCGATGGTAGTACGCCATCTCCGTTATCACGCAAAGAAAAAAGCGGAGCCGTACCGGGACCCCGGGGTGAGCAGACGCTTTTCGTGAGCAGGAGGAATTGCGAAGAAATAAATCGGTCTCCAGCTTGTACAAATAT
>CAMTYD010000001.1:0-12922 GCA_947085915.1 uncultured Parcubacteria group bacterium | reverse complement strand
ATCGCGGAGAACCGTCAATCGTCCAAGCTTCATCTATCTCGAAAAGGTACCGGGAATCTTTCATAGAATCGGCAACGGCCGTGGGAATCTTCTTTCCCGTATATTCAAGGATGAATGCTCCCTTCTTGATATCCAGGCGGGCAAAGAGGCCTAAGCCCGTCCCGGGCTTTGATCTGCGGATATCGAAACGGCCATCTATCGTTTTCATGGAGGCCAAGTATACCCCATGAGATAAAAATCGAACAAAAATGACTCGAAAATGACGTCCGTTATCTCAGGGGGTATAATACGGGACATGTCTAAACGCGAAAAACTCTCCACGGACAATTACAAGGGTGTGCGCGATTTTTATCCTGACGACCAGTTTATCCAACGATATTTGTTTGAGCACATGGAGCGCGTATGCGAGCTTTTTGGCTACGAAGAATACAGCGCATCGATACTTGAGCCTGCTGAGCTCTACCGGGCAAAGACGAGCGAAGAAATTGTAAACGAGCAGACCTACACCTTCACGGACCGAGGCGACCGGGAGGTTACACTCCGTCCCGAAATGACGCCGACGCTTGCGCGCATGATAGCGGCACGACAGCGCGATATTCCACTCCCCGCCCGCTGGTATTCCATTCCCAATGTCTTCCGCTACGAACGTCCTCAGCACGGCCGCTTGCGAGAACATTGGCAGCTCAATGCCGACATCGTGGGTGCCGAAGGTGTAGAAGCCGATGCCGAAGTGATTGCGGTCGCGCACGGCGTCATGCGCTCGCTGGGAGCAGATGAGCGCAACTTTGAAATACGTGTATCCGACCGTCGCATACTCAATGCGATCTATGATTCGGTCGGGATAGCGGATGAATCGCGCGCAGAATTGACACGCCTCCTGGACCGCCGTGCCAAGATTGAAGATTTCGAAAAGCAGCTCGCAGCTGTAGCAGGCAAAGATAAGGCGCCCAAGATTATCGAGCAGCTGGATTTGACCACCTCTACTGCATACCTGGAAGAACTTCGAATGACGCTGGAGCACATGGGTGTCCGCAACATGATAGTCGATACCAAGATAACCCGCGGATTCGACTATTACACTGGTATGGTATTTGAGATTTTTGATACCGACGAGAGCAACCGAAGATCGCTCTTTGGCGGTGGACGCTACGATAATCTGCTGTCGCTTTTTGGCGGTGAGTCGATTCCGGCAGTGGGGTTTGCCATGGGAGACGTGACAGCGCGTGATTTCCTCGAGGCGCACAATCTCCTCCCCAGCTACACCCCATCGACAGAGCTTATGATATGCATCGTCGAGCCGGAAGCTACATCGCATGCAGTACAGCTCGCACAGGGCTTGCGCCGCGAGGACGTGACCACCGCCGTCAATTTTTCCGGTAAACGCATCGGCGACCAAATTCGCGCTGCAGACAAAATGAAAGTCCCGTTCATCATTGCGGTGGGTGCTAAAGAGCGTGATTCTGGTCGTTATACCGTCAAAAACCTCGCTACAGGAGTCGAAATAACGCTTCCCGCCGACCGTATCGCAGAGCACCTCTTCAGCTCCCTTGGGTGATTCAACTTCTCGAATATGCGAGTTGTAACGTTTGATATTGAGACGGCCAATTGGATGTCGGACATCGGCTCATCCGACCCTGCGGACCTCACCATTGCACTGGTGTGCATTCACGATTCAGAAACTGATACGTATTCGAGCTATCTCGAGCCGGAGCTTTCGCAGATGTGGCCGATACTGGAGCGCACCGATGTCCTCGTCGGATACAATTCCAATCATTTCGATATTCCCCTTCTGAATAAATATTACCCGGGCGACCTCGCGAAAATAAAAAGCTTGGATATCATGCAAGAAGTCCACTCGGTCATCGGCCGGCGGCTGAAGCTCGATTCGATAGCCGAAGGGACACTTGGTGAGAAGAAAAGTGCGTCGGGGGCACAATCAGTACAGTGGTGGCGAGCAGGTGAAGTAGAAAAAGTCCGTGCATATTGCCTCAAAGACGTCGAGATAACAAAAAAGATTTTCGATTACGCACTCAAAAATCACTCACTAAAATATCAGGAGCTCGGTCGCGCGCGCGAATTCAAGCTCGATACCTCAAAGTGGCTCGCTCCAAGCGGCGGTGCCATGACTTTTACGCTCGGGCTATAAGGTTGACTCCGCCTTATTTGTATTGCTAAGCTTCCCTGGGAACGGCGTAATCAAGCGCCTTGTACGAACAGCATGGGAGGAAATCATGCTTTGGCTCGACTACCTTACCCGCTTTCACGGCTGGGAGCTTCGCCTCTGGTTGCTTTTGAACGGAGGTCGCGGGGTGGATGACACACTGGCAAACTCCGTCACCATCTTCAGAACGAAGCTCACCCTCTACGTCGGATTGCCGGTCTATCTGATGTCTACAGTGGCGAAGGAGCCGCGTCTTGTCGCGATTGCTATCTCCGTCGTCATTGTTTCTGGTCTTCTCGACCTGATCGATGGCTTCCTCGCGAAGCTATTCGGAACAAGCGATTCGGGGAAACGCTTGGATCCCGCTGGGGATTTCATCAACGCGCTGGTCGCATTCGTGATTATTCTCGGTGAGCATAGATTTGAATTCTGGCTCACCGTACCGGCTGTTGGCGTCACCGTCCTGGGGGGCTTCATCTTTGCGCTTCGCGTTGCGAGCGGCGTGCAGACCCATCTTCTCGCCCGGGCCACGATCGGAACGATGTACGCCGGCGCGGTGGCACTATTCATCGCAATCGCGGCGACGCACAAACTTCTCCCAGAAACCACTGCCTTCGGGTGCTGGATTGCAGGAACCTCCATGGGTCAGGGGTTTTTCCTGGTCGGACTCGTTCTGATGGCGGTCTCGACGCTCGTGTACGCGTCAAGAGCTCTGCCCCAGATTCGTTTGCGACCAATCCTAGGAATGAGTCAGCTCACCTAGACTGACGAATTTCCTCCCATACGATTCTTAACGGCCTGCCCCAGCAGGCCGTTCCTTTTTGTGCTTGGGACCAGAATCGAACTGGTGACCCTTCCCTCTTCAGGGGAATGCTCTACCAACTGAGCTACCCAAGCAAATGAGGAGCAAAATGGGAACTTGTGTTCACATTTTCTCCGAATGATGCTTGTGTATGTATATACCCAAGCATCCGTGCCACTTTAACACAGGATAGAAAACTCATCATCTCTACGGCGTACTATTGGAGGAGCCACCAAATTTTGCCTGAAAGTCCTTCCACATCTTTTCGAAATCACCCATTTGAGCTTGTGCCTTTGCTCCCGTGCCCTGTATTTGATTCATCGTCCGCATCGTACTTTCAAAGACGGGTGCAACATAGGTCGTATACAGCCAGAGCGGCACGGCAAGAAAGAGTACTGCGTAAATAAGAATTTTTATAAGGCCGCCCCAAAATGCATTACGACGCATTTTGTGCAGCATCTTATTGTTCTCTTTGGTGAGGCGGTACATCTCCTGCATTGATTGTTCATCCATACGTTTATTTTACCACCCCGAAAGTGGTAGAGTGTCGTAACTGCCCTCGTAGCACAATGGATAGTGCAGACCCGTCCTAAGGGTACGATTTCGGTCCGATTCCGGACGAGGGCATTAGATAGCCAAGAGTTCACGGAGCTTCGACTCATCAAAACCGACGATGAGGTCTTTGCCTACGGTGATGACCGGTACGCCCATCTGACCGCTTTTTTCTATCATCTCCTTACGCTTAGCCAAGTCGGTACCGACGTTGTGGTCAGTAAATGCGATGTTGTTTGCGGTAAAGAAATCCTTCGCCGCGTGGCAAAAGTGACATGTGGGAGTGGAATAAATAGTGACTTGTGACTTGGTTGCCATAGAGAATGTGTTTATTTTTTAAGTAGTGTAATTATATCACTTCATGGGCATCTGCCCGTGCTGTCTTTAGGGCCTTCGCCCACCAGGCAAGCTGCGTGAGTACCCCCTCAGCGCTCTTTGTGTAGCCATCAAGCGCGCCGGCCTTTAACTCACCTTTTTCGTTAAGAAGACCCCAAGGCGACTGGATGTGTACCGCGCCTCGGATGGGGGCCATCTGAAGCTCTATCGCAACGGCGCGCATCTGCTCCACGGACCGGCCTCCGCCGACTGAGCCATAGCTCACATACCCGATGGCCTTGTTATTCCAAGGGGTATAAATGTAATCAAAAGCATTTTTGAGAACTGCAGAATACCCGTGATTGTACTCTGGGGCGACGACAAGGAACGCGTCCCCTTCAGATATCTTGTCCCACCACTTTTTCACGGTTTCATTCTTGAAGTCGTCGCGCTTCATCCCTGATGGGGATTGCGGCTCCTCAAAATAAGGCATCGGGTAGTCGCTTAAATCAAGCACGTCGACAACAAATGTGGGGTCTTTTTTTGCCAATTCGGTAACCCACGCTGCCGCCTTCAGACTAAAGCGACCTGGGCGTGTGCTTCCAAGAATAATTTTCAGCTGGAGTGTCTTTGAGGTATCCATACGTTTTTTCTTTTAGTCGATTAACAACTCAAGTATACTCTCGTGCTTTACATTGTAAAGTGGATAAACTAATGGTATCATTGTGCACAATGCTTCGAACACAAAGTCAACGCAGAGAATTATGCAAAGAATGCCCTGTGGCACGGGTAGCCGACCTATTGGGCGACTCCTGTTCCCTCCTTATCGTGCGCGACCTGATGGAAAAACCGAGACGCTTCGGCGAGCTGCAAGAATCGCTCTCGGGGATAAGCACGCGCACCCTTACAAACAAATTGCGACAGTTGGAAAAGGAGGCTCTGATAGAGAAGGAGGGTTTCCACTATACGATGACGAAGAAAGGTGCGGCCTTGGAAGAAGTAATGGATGCAATGCGTGCATACGGGAAGAAATACCTCTAATTGGGGTGATGCAGTACAATAAGCCCGTACGCGGGTATAGTTTAGTGGTAGAACGAGTGCTTCCCAAGCACTAGATCGGAGTTCGATTCTCCGTACCCGCACCACCGAGACATCCCAAGGCGAGGTCGGCAGACGGTTTGGGAGACCCCGCAGGGCTTGGCCCGAGGACAGTACATTTTTCAGCAGAAAAATGTTGTTCTCCCAAACCCTCTGCCGCCGAGCCCCTGCATCGAAACGTGCTCGTTTCGATGTGAACCTTCTCCTATCGGCCGAAGGCCGACAGTCGAACCGCCTTCGGCGGCACCTCGCGGTGGGCTCCCGACTTGTCCGCGCATTGCGCGGGCACAAGTCGCAGTCCTCCTTGAGGGTTCACCACCACGTAAACGTCCGCTTGAACCAATCGACAAGAGAAGAGGTTGCATGAGTCGGAGCAACCGGAGGCGTATCGACTATTACGATGAGCCCTTCACCACGGGCTGCAAGCGCGTACTGCTCGCGTAGTACCTGCTCCTTGCCTCTATTGGTCTCAAGGCTCGCAATGTCCGTATCAAGTTGCTCCTGGCGTTTTGAGAGATCATCCAGCTGCATTTCTGCTTCTTGTCGCAGTGCATACGATTCGCGCTCTTTCTTATAAGCGCCCCAGGCGCCCGCGCCCGCAGCGATGATGAGCGCGAAAAGCCCCAGAAGTACCAAGCGCCTACCGAAAAGGCGCACCGGGTCGTTCCTTGGACGTAAAACTGCCATACGGTATAATCGTACCACTCTCTATGAGTTTCCTTTTCCACAAACGAACGAAAAAAGTAGTCCAGTGGGTGTGGGGCTTTGCCGCTATCATTATCATACTCGGCATGGTCTTTTTCTTCGCACCAGGCCTCGAAACGCTCGTTACGGGCTAAACTAGTATGGCTTTCGACGCGCCAAAGAATCAGTTGCACGCAGAAGTACAGGCGATACGCGACCGACAACGAGCAAAACGCGCAGAGGTCATGCAAGGGGCCTCAAATGATCTTGCGGAAATAGAAGCGGCGTTGGACAACAAAAACAATACAGAGGAGGCACAGCGCGCTGAAGAAATTACAGAATTGGAAGAGAAGCGTGCTGAATCTGACCGAGACTTGAGAGACGCTGGTATCAATTAGACTCCCGCACTATTTTACGAAGTTAGCTTTCCCTCACCACCTTTAGGAAGACGCTGTTGGGAATATCTACACTCCCACGGGAGAGCATTTTCTTCTTGCCTTTCTTTTGTTTCTCACGGAGCTTCATTTTTCGTGTAATGTCACCGCCGTACATATGCTGAGTGACATCTTTCTTCATCGCTGATTTGCGGCGCGACGCGATAATCCGCCCGCCCGCTCTCGCCTGTATCTTGAGCTCAAACATTTGCCGGGGAAGAAGTTTTTCCAATCGCTCTACCATTGCCTCGGCTTCGATATTGATGCGCCTCTCCGAAATAATCCGTGAAAATGCCGGCACCACTTCTTCTGCGACCAATACATCGAGACGCACGACATGCGCCTCTCTCAATCCAAGAATTTCATACGATAACGAAGCAAATCCCGATGAAGTGCTCTTCAGGCGGTCGAAGAATCCACGCATAAGTTCCCGAAGCGGCATCAGAGAGTGGATTTCCACTTTGCCGTCCGGCAAGGTTTCTGTATTTCCTACTTCTGCCTCGTGGTCATACAAGAGCTGTGAAATCGCGCCGATGTAAGCGGGTGGCGTCAAAATCGTCACGCTTGCCCACTTTTCCCGCACACCTTTCACCGTGCCATCGTCCGGAAATCGTGCGGGAGAGTATATCTCTTCAATGCTGCCGTCTTCTCTTGTGATTTCATATACAGTTGTCGGTTGCGTAACAACGAGTTCCATATTAAATTCCCGCCGCAGACGCTCGATGATTATTTCGAGATGGAGCATGCCCAAGAAGCCGCAGCGAAATCCTCTACCCATCACCCCGGAAGATTCCTCTTCATACGAGAGCGAGGAATCCGACAATTTGAGCTTGTCGAGTGATTGGCGCAGCATGGTCAAATCATCCTGGCTCTCAGGATAGACACTCGCCCAAATGACAGGCGTCGGCGCCTGGTATCCATGAAGTGCCGTCGCCGGCTGCTTGCTCTGTGTGATAGTGTCTCCGACCGATGCGATGCCCGGTTTTTTGATTCCCGTTACGATGTAGCCGATTTCGCCTGATTCGAGGGATTCACGTGGCGTCTCCCCCGGAGTCAGCACTCCCACCTCAAGCGCGATAAAATCAGCCTGCGCCGCTACAAAGCGGAGATAATCACCTTTCTTGAACTGTCCGCCAAAGATTCTCAGGTACACAATAATGCCGCGATGGTCGGAATATCCGAAATCAAAGATGAGTCCTTGTGCGTCAGTCGTGGCCTCAATAGGCGGCGGCACTTTATCGACGATTGCATTAAGAAGCTCGGTTACTCCCTCCCCCGTCCTTCCTGAGCATCCCAAAACCTCTGACTCTTCTATGCCAAGAAGCATCGCCAATTCCGTGGTGATTTCTGCCCTCCGCGCATGTGGTGCATCAATTTTGGAAACCACGGGAATGATGACGCGATTGAGTTTCTTTGCGACCGCGAGGACAGAAAGCGTCTGCGCTTCTACTCCCTGCGTCGCATCTACGAGAAGAATCACTCCCTCCACGGCCGTGAGTGCACGCGACACTTCATATGAGAAATCAACGTGCCCCGGAGTGTCGATGAGATTGAGTACATGTGAAATGCCGGCCTTCTTCCACTCCATGCGGACAGGAGCCATCTTTATGGTAATCCCGCGCTCGCGCTCAAGGTCCATCTTATCCAAAACCTGCGCCTGCATGTGCCTCGCCTCTATCGTGCCCGTCAATTCGAGCATGCGGTCAGCCAGCGTAGACTTGCCGTGGTCTATGTGGGCGATGATTGAAAAATTACGAATATGAGATGACATATCTATTTGATTTGATTCCAGGCGGAACTATTACTGCAAAGTGCTTGGGCTGCTCTCTTCTGAGGACACCACGACGCTCTGCGGGATGGGGACAGACGCTCCGCGTACCCGCCCACGGATGACTTCCGTGAGTTCTGCGAATTCGCGGCTTCCCAGAATGGCATACGCGAGTCCAGCGACTATAATGCCAAATGTCCCTGCCACAAAGCCCCGTGTGAAGACCGAGAGCGTAGTCGAGGCGAGCGTAATCGGACCTATCGCCACCAAGACGGCATACGTGGCACATCCGGCGAGAAGTGCTGCCGCAGCGCTTTGTGCCCACGCACGCCACACGAGTGCGAGGAATCCTGAGAAACGCCGCTCAAAATGAATGATGAGTACCAGTGAGCTGAGAATGGAAATGCTGGTAGATGCAAAAGCGAGTGCCAGGACCGTGCTCCCCGGCACATCAACAACACGCAAGAGACCCTGAGCAAGCTCAGAGATAAATCTATTCTCAAATACACCGATGAGAATTGCCCCGAGACCCACGGTGGACAGTGCCGTACCTACTGCAACTATGAAGGGCACGAATGTGCGACCTGAAGCGTAGTAGCCACGGACGAGCAAGAACGTAACCCCTTGCGCTGTGAGAGACAATGAGAGCAACGCCAAGACAGCCGCGGTAAGGCGCGTATCGGTCCAATCAAAAGCACCGCTTCCCAATATCACACGTACGATGTGTGCGCGTAGCACAATGAAGAGCGCTGTCGCGGGGAGCGACCAAAAAACTACGAGCCGAGCGGCATTTGCAATATGTGAGATGAAGAATGCTTTGTCGCCACGTGAAAGTGCTGCGGCCAAAATGGGAAACGCAGCAACAGAATATGACGCGCCGATAACAGCGAGAGGCACTGCCTGAAGATTGGAGGCAAACATATATACCGCGATGGAGCCGGGGACGAGCGTCCCCGCGAGCGCAACGAGCCCGATAAATGAGACCTGATTCATCGAGAGCGCAAGAGCACGTGGTATTGATATTTTCGTCGTCTGAAGGAATGTACTCAGCTTGAATGCGCGCGGCATCGCATGAAAGAATCCATCAGCAAATACTGATGGTAGTTGTATGCCTACATGCAACAATGCACCGAGCACAACGCCGACACCAAGCCCCGTGAGCCCCCACCATGGATAGAAAAGAAGTATGCCGCTTATGATGCCCATATTGTAGAGAAGCGGCGAAAGCGCATAGAGCGCGTATCGCTGACGTACCTGTGTTATTGCACCGAAGATATTTGAAAGGCCGAGAAATATCGGCTGTAGAAGCATGAGGCGCGTGAGTCCGACGAGAGTCGGGAGGTGCCCCGCCTGAGCAATCTCAGGAAAGAGTACAGAAAGAATGCGAGGCGCAAAGAGAGCCGCCGCGATGGAAACTAGCACTGCGACGAATGAGAATCCGATAAGAACCGTATCAATGTATTCCCGCTGCTCTTGCGAGGAACGTCGTGTGAGTTCAGGGATGAGAATATACACCGAAACAAGAGCTCCTGTAGCCACGAAAATAAGGTCCGGAATCCGGAAAGCAGCGTAATAGATATCAAGCGTTGTAGACGCCCCAAACGCATTCGCGAGAAGCCTGTCGCGCAAGAGCGCCAAAAAAGAAGATAGGAGCGAAGAGAGCGCTATGACATAGACAGCGGTATGAAGTCCGCGCACCTCGTATGAAAGGAGCTGAAGGGCCCGGTTCATCATATGACTTATTGAGTACCCGCTCCCGCAGGCACCGGAGCTGTACCCCCTCGAAGATTTCTAATCGCATCCTGCACCACTTGCTGGCTCGGCTCAAGAGTCCCCAGAGCCTCGAATACTTTGAGTGAATCCGCAGCACGCCCCGCATCGTAGTACGCGAGACCGAGTACATACATCGCGTTCTTATAATTTGACTCAAGGGTAAGTGCTTGTTCAAGAGCAGTTATGGCATTCGCATAATCCTTATCAGTATAGGCAATTGCACCGGCGTTGTACCACGCAAGAGGATCCTGTGGAGCATGCTGTGTGGCGAGGGCAGCTGCTGAAAATGCGCTCTTGAGATCATTCGTGGAAGCGTATATCTGGGAGGCAGCGTAGTAGGCTGGAGCAAAGTTGGACTTGAGCTGTACGGCTGCAGCTAGATTCTTGAGGGCTTCATCCCTGTTTCCCTCGAGTGCTTCCAGCTGTGCAAGTTGGAACAGCGGTACAGGACTCAAAGGATTCTCCATACGCGCACGCTGATACGCTGCCCGGGCGTTTTCGTATGCACCCGCGACTCTAACGCCGGCGAGCTGCTGATAGAGGCCGGCAAGCTCAAGCCAATTTTGATAATCATTGCCGTTGATGGCCACCGCGTCGAGTCCGTGTTGAATCGTCTCCTCTAGAGTGGCTTGTAGCTGAAGGATGCCCTTCTCGTTCTTCGGATCTGCCTGTGCGGCCAAGGCTTGGAGCTGCACAAGTCCGAGCTGAACCGCCAAGCGATGCGCACGTGCATTCGATGGGTTTATCCAGAGAGCTTGTCTGATGAGGTCCGATGCGGTTTGGGTGTTTTTTGTTTCATTAAAGATAACGACGCTGCGATTCAAAAGTATTTCTGCAGACAGTGCGCGTGACACTCCGAGAGGAGCGACGATGATGACAAGGCCAAAGATTCCAAGCGCGACGGCTGCTGCGATGCTTCGCACATCACTCCGCCCAAGGGATACATACAGCGGTTGTACGAGGCGCGCAGGGAGAGAATATGCTACAAGCAATCCTGCCATGAGAAATACGAGTACGCTCAGCGCCGGTCCCGGCACGTAGAGTACAAAGAAAGTAACGAGGTAGCCGGAAGCGAGCCCAAGCGCGGCGACATAGTGTGTATCTGAGGCACCTCTGGCGCGGCCGACGAGAGCACGCCCTGCCGTCCACAGAAGCATCCCGGCGAACACAATCCACGCAAGGATGCCAAGAATTCCTGTTGTGATGAAGGATGTCGGAATAGAACCAACGCCCGTACTGAAGTCAGTGTTCCAGAACAGTGTCTGATTCACACTTGCCGGCTTATAGAGACCCCATTCCCGCCCAAAGGTGTTCGGTCCAACACCGAAGAGAAGTGCGGCCGGCTGAGTAAGCGCTGCCACTCCTATATCCATTGTGCCCTGCCACGACGGCCGCACTTCCACATGTGAAATCTTAATCGGAGCTGGAAGCACGTTGTTGATATAAGAACCAAATATCATTGAGAAAACCGAGACAATGACGACTCCCGCCCACACCCCGTGCGCGCCCCAAGAAAAGATGAAGCGACCCGAGCGCGCGCGTACAGCCCACAGCTCGATACCGAGCATCACTACGGAAGCTGCACAGAGCGCAGCCCACACATCAAAGAAATTCGCCACTACGAGAAACCCGAGCGACAACAGAGACACAAGATAGAAGAGATATTTCCACAATCCAGAAGCTGCCGGTGTAGTACGGAGGGCGAGGCCGAGCACTACAAAGAAGCCTAGGATAATAGCGAATTCATGCCAATTACCAAACGTATTCCCTGTTTGTGATGCAATGACGCCGCCGAGACTTAAGCCCGGCATCGCGAAGTGAACGACTTCAAGCGCGAGAAGAAGAAGTGCACCGATAGAGAGGCCGCGCAGCGCATGTGCGCCAGCGTGCTGTGCGCCCGAAAAGACGGACGCGGAGAGAGCGAGTGCGGCATACAAAATACATGCGAATGCAAGTGTGTCTTGCTCGACTCCACTTCCGACGAGTGACACCTGTGCGAGTCCGGAAAAAGCCACGGAGCAAGCGTAGGCAAATGGAATGAGGAGACCGCTCGCGAGAATCAAACTTGCGGGTATACGCACGCTCCCCTCAATAAATCGTGCTGATATCCAGGCGATTGCGGTAACCAAAAGAAGAATCGCGATAAGAATTACTTTTGCCTGAACTAACGCTACCCATACGAGCGGTACAAAAAAAATGGGGAGGAGCGAGATGAGGAGCACCATGCTCCACTGCGCAATCCGATCGAGTAATCCAATTCCCATGATGCGATGGTATCACAAAATGCAAAAACCCGCCGTGAGGCGGGCTGTGCACTTCCTTTTTCTCTGCACTTAACTTTGGCTTTGCCAAAGGCGATTTGTTCGCCTCGGAAGTGGGAGTGCAAGCACTCCCACTTCGCTCGGCTGCACTGCATCGATAAGCCGGATTCTGTCGAGGGCAACCATGTGACTGGGATGAGTGTCGCCACTCACCTCTTGCGGCTCTCTCAGTCATGCCGCATTAAGCCATAACTCAATGCGGCACGACCGAGCACGGCCTTGCACGCAGGTAGGATTTTTGCCGTTGCACCTTCATGTTTCCATGAAGCTACTCCTGATCGGAGCCCTAGCCTCTCGGCATTGGCGTCTCTGTTCGCATCCCTGGGATTACCCCGGCGGGCGTTACCCGCTACCGTGCTCCACCTTTTTTGCAAAACGTGGGCGTGTCCGGACTTTCCTCTATAGTCTTGCGACTACAGCGGCTGCCTAATGCAGATATACATTATAGCACAATTTGCCTAAAATTTAAAGCCTGCCTAGCAAAAACCCGCCTTTCGGCGGGTCTCTGCTTTAGATAATCTCGCACGTACCGCCTACACACGCCAATTCTTTTTTCTGGTCGGTCTCGTCAGTTCGTTCGTAGATTATGAGCTTAGAGTAATCTATCTTCGGGAAGCTTGCCGCAAGTCGCTCGTACGTCTTCTTGTCGATAGATTCGTACGGCGCGAGACGGTAGACGTGGTTCTCGCGCGGCAAGAACGAAAGGCCGCCGATGATATCCCAGTTGTCGGATATCCACGCGACGACTGCGACCCACTCCTCATCCCCTACTGAAATAGTAGCCGAAGGATTGTGCTCGGTGTAATTGAGCTTGACCATCTTCCAGTACTCAAGCTGTTGCATTGCAGTGAGGTCGTTCTTGAAGACGGAGCCGTGTGGAGCCTTCACCGGGAATTCCAAGACAAATGTCGTGGCCTCATTTGCGTTCTGCCCCACCTCAGGAGACGCGACGACACCTTGGTCACGCATCATCTTGTAGAGCGAATCAGTGGCAGAGATGCGGACACGGCGGAT